>JAGUXX010000089.1 GCA_020061585.1 Betaproteobacteria bacterium
GAGGGAGGCTCATGCGCTATGAGTTGTGTGTAATGGGATGCGCTTATACCTATCGACTTGTCTGTCAGCAACATGATCCGTTACCAGACGCCAAACCTGTCATCCCTCCACTTTGGTGGGTACAGCGAATTTATTCTGGCGATAAGCCATTGAATACTTGATGCTTCGGCATGCCCGGTGCTGTGCTTCTCCCCGGATTGCGCTGCGCTGCATCCGGGCTACAGGGCAAAGTAGCGTGAGAATAAATTTTCCGTGACGATGGGGCTGCATAAAGGGCTGATGATCTGCAGCAAAAAGCAATAAAGCCGGGCGGCCCCGGCTTTATTGCTTGGCGATTCGAAATACTTATTCGACGCCCTGGCTATGCAGGTATTCGTCGTAATCGCCCTCGTAGACAACATAGCTGCCGTCCAGTTTCAGTTCGATGATCTTGGTGGCCAGGCTGCCGACGAACTGGCGGTCGTGCGAGACGAAGATCAGCGTGCCGGGGAACTGGTCGAGGCCGGTGTTGAGGGCTTCGATGGATTCCATGTCGAGGTGGTTGGTCGGTTCGTCCATCACCAGCACGTTGGGGTGCAGCAGCATCAGCTTGCCGAACAGCATGCGGCCTTGCTCGCCGCCGGAGATCACCTTGACCGATTTCTTCACTTCGTCGCCGGAGAACAGCAGACGGCCGAGGGTGCCGCGCACCAGGGTTTCCAGGTCGCCGCCTTCGTAGCCACCGGCGCGCACCCAGGCGCTGATCCAGTCGGTGAGCGCCTTGTCTTCGGCGAAGTCGGCGGTGTGGTCCTGCGCGAAGTAGCCGGGTTTGGCCTTTTCCGCCCATTTCACCGTGCCGACGTCGGGCTTGAGTTCGCCCATCAGCAAACGCAACAGCGTGGTCTTGCCGACGCCGTTCTCGCCGATGATGGCAACCCGGTCGCCGGCGTTGATGGTGACTTTGAACTTGTCCAGCACCGGCACGCCGGGCTCGTAGCCGAAGTGCAGGTTTTCCACCTCCAACGCCAGCCGGTGCAGCTTTTCCTTGTCGTCGTAATCGAAGCGGATCCACGGGTATTGGCGCGATGACGGTTTGACGTCCTCCACCTTGATCTTGTCGATCATCTTCATCCGGCTGGTGGCCTGGCGCGCCTTGGATTTGTTGGCGCGGAAGCGGCGCACGAACTCTTCCAGTTCGGCGATCTTTTCCTTCGACTTGCTGCTCACCGCCATCTGGCGCTCGCGCGCCATGGTGGAGGCTTCCATGTAGTCGTCGTAGGTGCCGGGATAGACCTTGAGGGTCTGGTAGTCGAGGTCGGCGATGTGGGTGCACACCGAGTTCAGGAAGTGGCGGTCGTGGGAGATGATGATCATCGTGCAGTTGCGCGCGTTGAGCACCGATTCCAGCCAGCGGATGGTGTTGATGTCGAGGTTGTTGGTCGGTTCGTCGAGCAGCATGATGTCCGGATTGGCGAACAGCACCTGTGCCAGCAGCACGCGCAGTTTCCAGCCGGGGGCGACTTCGCTCATCGGGCCGTTGTGCTTTTCGCTCGGGATATCCAGGCCCAGCAGCAGTTCGCCGGCGCGGGCTTCGGCGTCGTAGCCGCCCATTTCGCCGAACTGGCTTTCCAGATCGGCGGCGTGCAGGAAGTCGGCCTCGGTGGCTTCCGGGTTCATGTAGATGGCGTCTTTTTCCTGCATCACGCGCCACATGTCGGCATGGCCCATCATCACCACGTCGAGCACGCGCAGGTCTTCGAAGCCGAACTGGTCCTGGCGCAGGAAGGCCATGCGCTCGTGCGGATCGATGGAGACATTGCCGGCGCTGGGTTCCAGCACGCCGGCCATGATCTTCATCAACGTCGATTTGCCGCAGCCGTTGGCGCCGATCAGATCGTAGCGGTTGCCGTCGCCGAATTTGACGCTGACGTTTTCGAATAGCGGCTTGACGCCGAACTGGATGGTGAGGTTGTTGACGGTAAGCATGGGGAAACCTTATGAAATCAGGCGCAATTTTAGCCCGCGCATGCCGCGCTCAGGACAAAACTGATTTCCCGATGAACAATCCGCCACCTATGACCCCCACTTTCTATCGCGGCCGTTTCGCCCCGACCCCGTCCGGCGCGCTGCATTTCGGCTCGCTGATCGCCGCGCTGGGCAGTTGCCTGGATGCCCGCGCGCATGCCGGCGAGTGGCATCTGCGCATCGAGGATGTCGATCCGCCGCGCGTTGTGCCGGGGTCGGCGGACAGCATTTTGCGCACGCTGGAGGCGTTTGGTTTCGAGTGGGACGGGCCGGTGGTGTATCAGAGTCGGCGCGCTGAGGCGTATCGCGCGGCGCTTGAGCGTCTGATCGATGCCGATCGGGTTTACGGTTGCGACTGCACACGCAAGGTGCTCAAGGCGCGGGGCCGGGTCGGCGTCGATGGGCCGGTTTATCCCGGCACCTGCCGGGCGCGCGGCTTGGCGTTGTCCGGGGCGCTGCGTCTGGGCCTGGCGGATACGCGCGTCGTCTTCGATGATTTGCTGGCCGGCCGCGTGGCCTGCGATGTGGCGCGTGAATGCGGCGATTTCGTGCTGCTGCGCGCCGATGGGGTGTACAGCTATCAGCATGCGGTGACAGTGGATGATGCCGAACTGGGCGTCAGCCACATCGTGCGCGGCGCCGACCTGCTCGCCTCGACGCCGCGCCAGATTGTGCTGCAACAGGCTTTAGGCTATCCGACGCCGCGCTATCTGCACCTGCCGGTGGCGTTGAACGCGGATGGCGGCAAACTCAGCAAACAGACCTTGGCCGCGCCGCTGCGCGATGCCGAGCCGCTGCCGGCGCTGCTCGGCGCGGCGGCGTTTCTGGGTTTCGATCTGGCTCGGGATGCGGATACGCTGTCGGCGTTCTGGCAGCTCGCCACGCAACGCTGGCAACGGGAAAAGCTGCCGCCGTTGCGCGGCAAGCGTTTCGGCTGACGCTGTCGAATATCGTGCAATGCTCTGAATAGCCGTCACCCCGGCGGATGCTTATCCCGCGTATGCGGGAATCCTAGAAGACCTGACAGGTTTTAAAAACCTGTCAGGTCTACGCATCCACCTTGCCCCGCCCGGCTTTGATGTTGGCCCGGCGGGCTTTGCCGTCCAGCCGCTTGGCAATCGACGAGCGCGACGGCTTGGTCGGGCGGCGTATTTTCGGCGTCACGGCGACGCTGTTGACCAGCAGTTCCAGCCGGCGCAGGGCCTCGGCGCGATTTTTCTCCAGGCTGCGGAATTCCTGCGCCTTGATCACCACCACGCCGTCCTTGCTGATACGCTGGTCACCGAGACTCAGCAAACGCGCGCGGATGTCCTCGGGCAGCGATGAGGCGGCGATGTCGAAACGCAGATGTACCGCGCTGGATACCTTGTTGACGTTCTGTCCGCCGGCGCCCTGGGCGCGGATCGCGGTGAACTCGACTTGTTCCGGCGGGATGCTGTAACGGATGCGCATGGGGAATTCTGGGGAGGTTTGGTTTGAATTGTAGTGTTGCAATTAACAGGGATGTGCGATGAATACTGTGCCGCAAGCGCGCCCGACGGCGCCTGCTCTGGTTCACTGGACCGAGGCCGGCGCGGCGTGCTCGGCGCGTTGGCGCGCGGAAAGCGGCAATCCGCCACCCGGTCGGATCGTTATTGCCGACGACCAGACTTCCGCCGCCGCCGCGTTTCGTCTGACCAGCGGCGGCACGGCGCTGCTGTGGCGCGGCGATTTTCAGAATGCCCGCCAATTGTTGCAGGCTTTGACCCGGCGCGTCGACGC
>JAGUXX010000268.1 GCA_020061585.1 Betaproteobacteria bacterium
ACCGAAGAACTTGCCGCTGCTGACCATCCCACGGCGGCTCGCAAGAATCCAAATCCTCGAAAAACGGGTGATGGGATGCATTTCTTAGCGCCATGAGGGACTGAGGGGTGCCTGGATTCTGTGCATTCGAACCCAGGCCACTCATGTTTACACCGCAAACAACCCCATGAAGTCCTGCACCGGCGTCGCTTCCAGCCTCGCCTGATCGCCGCACATTTCATTCAGTGCGGCGCACTTCTTGGCCGACAGTTTGGCGGCGATGGCTGCTTCGAATTTCTTCACCAGCACCGGGATGCCTTCGCCACGGCGCAAACGGTGGCCGATGGGGGCGTCGATACTGACTTTCTCGGTCGCCGTGCCGTCCTTGAAGAACACCTGCACGCTGTTGCCGATGTAGCGTTTGTCGGCTTCCAGGTATTCGGTTGAAAAGCGCGGGTTTTCCTTGACCGTGGTGATGGCGCGCAGGGCGTCGATGCGTGGGTCGGCGGCACCGGCGTCGGTGTAGTCGGCGGCAGTCAACGAGCCTTTGATCAGCGGCACGGCGACCATGTACTGAATGCAGTGGTCGCGGTCGGCGTAGTTGTTCATCGGGCCGGTCTTGTCGATGATGCGGCAGCCGGCTTGCTGGGTTTCGATCTCGATGCGCTCGATCTGGTCGAGTCTGTCCTTCACCGCCGGATGCAGTTGCATGGCGCATTCGACGGCGGTCTGGGCGTGGAACTCGGCTGGGAAGCTGATCTTGAACAGGATGTTTTCCATCACGTAGCTGCCGAAGCCCTGGTTGAACTTCAGTTCATTGCCGCGGAACAGGCTGTCCTGAAACCCCCAGGTCTTGGCGGTCAGCGCCGACGGGTAGCCCATTTCGCCGGTCAGCGCGATCAGCGCCAGATGCACGCCGCGCGAGCTGGCGTCGCCCGCCGCCCAGGATTTGCGCGCGCCGGTGTTCGGCGCGTGGCGATAGGTGCGCAGCGAACAGCCATCGATCCAGGCGTGCGAGGCGGCGTTGAGCACTTCTTCGCGGCTGCCGCCGAGCATTTTCGCGGCGACCACGGTGGAGGCGATGCGTACCAGCATGACGTGGTCGAGGCCGACCCGGTTGAAGGCGTTTTCCAGCGCGGTGACGCCCTGGATTTCATGCGCCTGGATCATCGCGGTGAGCACATCGCGCATCAGCAGCGGTGCTTTGCCTTCGGACACGCGCTTGCGTGACAGCCAGTCGGCAATGCCGAGGATGGCGCCCAGGTTGTCCGACGGATGGCCCCATTCGGCGGCCAGCCAGGTGTCGTTGAAGTCGAGGAAACGGACCAGACAGCCGATGTCCCAGGCCGCCTTGACCGGGTCGAGTTCGTAGGACGTGCCGGGCACGCGGGTACCGCCGGACAAGGACGCGCCGGGCACGATGGGGCCGAGCAGCTTGGTGCATTCCGGGTAGTCCAGCGCCATCAGACCGCAGGCCAGCGAGTCGATCAGGCAATAGCGGGCGGTTTCCATCGCCAGGCTGGATTGGCTGGCGTCGTAGTCCATGACGTAATCGGCCATGGCTTGCAGGATGGTGTCGAACGGCGGGCGCTCGGCGGAGCGGATATCGTGGGCGGACATGGGGTTCTCGGGTGAAGGGTGAAGGGTGATGCGGCTGCGCTGCTGTGAAATGTGAAACGTGAGAGGAATCAGGGGCGCTGATCGATCGGTACAAACTTCTGGTCTTCCGGCCCGGTGTAATTGGCCGATGGGCGGATGATCTTGCCGTCGATGCGCTGTTCGATGACATGCGCGGCCCAGCCGGTGGTGCGCGAGATGATGAACAGCGGCGTGAACATCGCGGTGGGCACGCCCATCATGGCGTAGGACACCGAACTGAACCAATCCAGATTCGGGAACATGTTCTTGATTTCCTTCATCACCGCTTCCAGTCGGTCGGCGACGCTGAACAGCTTGTGATTGCCGGCGTGATCGGCGAGACGCTTGGCGACGGCCTTGATCACCACGTTGCGCGGGTCGGACACGGTGTAGACCGGGTGGCCGAAGCCGATGATGACTTCCTTCTTTTCGACGCGGGCGCGAATGTCGGCTTCGGCTTCGTCGGCATTGTCGTAGCGGGACTGGATGCAGAACGCCGCTTCATTGGCGCCGCCGTGTTTCGGCCCGCGCAATGCGCCGATGGCGCCGGTGATGGCGGAATACATGTCGGAGCCGGTGCCGGCGATGACCCGACCGGTGAAGGTGGAGGCATTGAATTCGTGTTCGGCGTAGAGAATCAGTGAGGTGTGCATGGCGCGCACCCAGATTTCCGGCGGTGTCGTTCCGTGCAGCAAATGCAGGAAATGGCCGCCGATGCTGTCGTCATCCGTTTCGGTTTCGATGCGGCGGCCGTTGTGGCTGAAGTGGTACCAGTACAGCAGCGCCGAGCCCAAGCCGGCGATCAGCCGGTCGGCGATGTTGCGCGCGCCGAGGATCGGCTGTTTTTCCTCTTCCGGCAGGATGCAGCCCAAGGTGGAGACGGCGGTGCGCATCACGTCCATCGGGTGCGCCGAGGCCGGCAACTGCTCCAGCACGGCTTTCAGCACCGCCGGCAGGCCGCGCAGGGCTTGCAGTTTGGTCTTGTAGGCCTTGAGTTCTTCCCGGTTGGGGAAGTGGCCGTGGATCAGCAGATGCGCGACTTCCTCGAATTCGCAGACATCGGCGATATCGAGAATGTCGTAACCGCGATAGTGCAGATCGTTGCCGGTGCGGCCGACTGTGCACAGCGCCGAATTGCCGGCGACCACGCCGGACAAGGCGACGGATTTCTTCGGCTTGGGGGCGGCGGGGTTTGTGGTCGTTTCGCTCATGTCGTCTCCTCATTCAATTTCTGCCGTCATTCCGGCGCAGGCCGGAATCCAGGTTGCAACGTTTGCTGCTGGACCCCGGCCTGCGCCGGGGTGACGGCAAAGGGTTATTCGGATTTACCGTCGGCAAACAGCGCATCCAGCTTCTGCTCGAAGCCGTGGTAGCCGAGGTGGTCGTACAGCTCCATGCGCGTCTGCATGCTGTCCAGCACATGCTTTTGCGTGCCTTGCTGGCGGATCTCGCCATACACGCCGAGTGCCGCCTTGCTCATCGCGCGGAACGCCGACAGCGGATACAGCACCAGGCCGACGCCGACGCCGCGCAGTTCTTCCACCGTGAACAACGGTGTCGCGCCGAATTCGGTGATGTTGGCCAGGATCGGCACGTTGACCGCTTTCGAGAAGGCTTCGTACTGCGCCAGTTCGGTCATCGCCTCCGGGAAGATCATGTCGGCGCCGGCTTCGACACAGGCGCCGGCGCGGTCGATGGCGGCTTGCAGGCCTTCGGCTTGCAGCGCGTCGGTGCGGGCCATGATGACGAATTCGGAGTCGATCTTGGCATCCACCGCCGCCTTCACCCGGTCGACCATTTCCGCCTGGGTGACGATGGCTTTGCCGGGACGATGGCCGCAGCGTTTCTGCATGACCTGATCCTCGATATGCACCGCCGCCACACCGGCGCGGGTCAGCGCCCGCACCGCGCGGGCGATGTTGAACGCGCCGCCCCAGCCGGTGTCGATATCGACCAGCAAGGGCAGGGGAGTCACGTCGGTGATGCGGCGCGCGTCGATCAGCACGTCTTCCAGCGTCGTGATGCCCAGGTCGGGAATGCCGCAGGAACTCGCCGCGACACCGCCGCCGGACAGATACAGCGCCTTGAAGCCGGAATGTTCGGCGAGCAGCGCCGAATAGGCGTTGATCGCGCCGACCACCTGCAACGGTTGTTCGGCGGCGACGGCGGCGCGGAACAGGGCGCCGGGGGAAGTAGGTTGAGTCATGGGTTTGACCTCAGTAGGGTGCGCCATGCGCACCGGTTCACGTCAAAAGGTGCGCATGGCGCACCCTACGATTCATCGCCCGACTGCTTTGCGGATTTCCTCCAGCGCGTTGGGGTCGTCCAGCGTCGACAGATCGCCGGTTTCGCGGCCTTCCGCCAAGGCCTGGATCGAACGCCGCAGCAGCTTGCCGGAGCGGGTTTTCGGCAACGCGGTGACGAAGTGCAGTCTGCACGGCTTGGCCACCGCGCCCAACAGTTCCGCCACCTTGGCGATGCAGGACTTCTCCAGCGCCGCGCGGCTGGCGGCGTCGGCGATCAGCGCCGGATCCTTCACCGTGCAGAATCCGACCGGCACCTGGCCTTTCAGTTCATCATGCAGGCCGACCACGGCGACTTCGGCGATGGCCGGATGCGCTTGCAGCGCTTCCTCGATTTCGCGCGTGCCGAGGCGATGTCCGGCGGTGTTGATCACGTCGTCGGTGCGACCGAGGATGAAGGTGTAGCCGTCATCGTCGCGCAATGCCCAGTCAGACGAGGAGTAAAGCAATTCCTTCTCGAACTGGCCGAAGTAGCTGTTGACGTAGCGCTGGTCATCACCCCATACGGTGGTCAAACACCCCGGCGGCAATGGCGGCACGACGGTCAGCACGCCTTTCTCGTTTGGGCCGCAGTCTGCGCCGGTCAGGTCGTTGACGATGCGGATGTTGAAACCGTAGGCCGGGAAGCCGGGCGAGCCGAAACGATTAGGTTTCAGCTCTACTCCAGGCAGATAGCTCAGCATCGCCCAGCCGGTTTCGGTCTGCCAGTAATGGTCCAGCACCGGCACGCCGAGGCCGTCGGAGATCCAGCGCGAAGTGGTTTCATCGAGCGGTTCGCCGGCCAGGAACAGGTAGCGCAGGCTGGAAAGATCGTATTTCTTCAGCCAGGCCGGGTCTTGCATTTTCAACACGCGGATCGCGGTTGGCGAGGAGAACATCGTGGTGACCTTGTGGTCCTGCACGATCTTCCACCAGATGCCGGCGTCGGGGCGGATCGGCAGGCCCTCATAAACAATGGTGGTCATGCCGTGGAGTAGCGGGCCGTAGACGATGTAGCTGTGACCAACCACCCAGCCGATGTCCGAGGTGGTGAACATCGCCTCCCCGGGCTGGGCGTTGTAGACGTATTTCATGGTCGAAGCCAGCGCCACCGCGTAGCCGCCGACATCGCGCTGCACGCCCTTGGGCTTGCCGGTGGTGCCGCTGGTGTACAGGATGTAGCTGGGTTGGTTGGCTTCCAGCCAGGTCACCGGCACGTCGGCGTCGCGGAACTCGTCACGCGCGTCCCAGTAATCCACGTCGCGGCCGTCCTGCCAGCGCATGTCCGGGTCGAGGCCGCGATCGACGATCAGCACTTTCGGCGGCGGGCATTTCGCTTCCTTGATCGCTTCGTCGACCAGATGTTTGTACGGCACCGCCTTGCCGCCGCGCATGCCGGCATCGGCGCAGATCAGCAGACAGGGCTTGGCGTCGTCGATGCGCAGCGCCAGGTTGTGCGCCGCGAAGCCGCCGAATACCACCGAATGCACCGCGCCGAGCCGGGCGCAGGCCAGCATGCAGAAAATCGCTTCGGCGATCATCGGCATGTAGATCACCACTCGTTCGCCTTGCTTGACGCCCAGGCTTTGCAGCACGGCGGCGCAGCGGTTCACCTCGCGGTGCAGTTCGGCGTAGGTGTACTGCTTTTCCTCGCCGGTTTCGCTGGACAGATAGATCAACGCCGGCTGGTCGGCGCGGCTGGTCAGATGCCGGTCGACCGCGTTGTGGCAGAGATTGGTTTCGCCGCCGACGAACCATTTGCGGAATGGCGGATTCGAGTAGTCGAGTATCTGCCGCGGCGGTTTATGCCAATCGATCAGTTTGGCCTGATCGCCCCAAAAACCGTCCGGATCGTCGATGGAATGACGATAAAACGCCTGGTAATCCATGGTGTCTCCTCCTATGGCTGGCGAATTCATTGTGCACTGCAATAGCTGACACGAACCTTACGCCAAGGAAGCCTTTTAGGGTGCGCCGCGCGTACCATTGGCGTTCAACGGTTCGCGTCAATTGGTGCGCACGGCGCACCCTACATTTCAGCTGCGCTGATAGATATCCTCGAAGCGCACGATATCGTCCTCGCCCAGATAGCTGCCGGATTGCACCTCGATCAGATGCAGCGGCAGGCGGCCGGGGTTTTCCAGGCGATGCGTGGTACCCAACGGGATATAGACCGACTGGTTCTCGCTCAGCAGTTCCTCGACGCCATCGCGCGTCACCATCGCCGTGCCGGACACCACCACCCAATGTTCGGCGCGGTGATGATGCATCTGCAACGACAGCTTCTCGCCCGGTTTGACCATGATGCGTTTGACCTGGAAGCGTTCGCCGACATCGATGCCCTCGTACCAGCCCCAAGGGCGGAACACGCGGGTGTGGAACTCGTGTTCGCTGCGGCCGCTGGCCTTGAGGAAATCGACGATTCTTTTCACGTCCTGGGCGCGGTTCTTGTCCGCCACCAGCACCGCGTCGGCGGTTTCCACGATCAGCAGATTCGATACGCCAATCGCCGCCACCATGCGCGATTCAGCGCGCACCAGACTGTTGTCCACGCCATCCAGATAGACATCGCCGCGCAGCACATTGCCATTGGCATCCTTGTCGCCGACTTCCCACAACGCCGACCAGGAACCGATGTCGTTCCAGCCGATGTCGGTGGGCACCACGGCGGCATGTTGGGTGTGTTCCATCACCGCGTAGTCGATGGAATCCGACGGGCAGGCGGCGAACGCGGTCTTGTCCAGGCGGCAGAAATCGAGATCGTGCTGGCCTTGTGCCAGAGATTCCTCACAGGCGGTGAGAATGTCGGGGCGCAAGCTTTCCAGTTCGTCGAGGAATTGCCGGCAGTTGAACAGGAACATGCCGCTGTTCCAGTAGTAATCGCCAGCGCTCAGGAATTTCTCGGCGTTTTCCAGATTCGGTTTCTCGACGAAACGCGCTACCCGATGCGCGCTGCCGGACGCCAAGGACTCACCACGCTGGATATAGCCATAGCCGGTTTCCGGCGCATCCGGGACGATGCCGAAGGTGACCAGAAATCCGGCCGCCACCGCATCCAGACCTTGCCGGATGGCGGCGTGGAAGGCCGCCACATCGCGTATCAGATGATCCGCCGGCAACAGCAGCATCACCGCCTCCGGATCGCGCTTGAGCAGGGTCAAGGCGGCGATGGCGGCGGCCGGCGCGGTATTGCGGCCGACCGGTTCGAGGTAGATGCCGAGCGGCTCGACGCCGATATCGCGCATCTGTTCGGCGATCAGGAAGCGGTGTTCGTTGTTGCAGACAATCAACGGCTGGCCTTGATCCGCCAGGCCGGCCATACGCCGCACGGTTTCCTGCACCATCGACAGATTCGAGGCCAGCGGCAGCAACTGCTTGGGCAAGGCGGCGCGCGACATCGGCCATAAACGGGTACCGGAACCACCGGAGAGGATGACGGGGTAGAGGGTCATGGTCAGCTCGTCGCCAAAAAAAGGTGAAGGGTAATGGGTGAAAGGTGAAAGGTGAAAGGTGAAAGGTGAAAGGTGAAAGGTGAAAGGTGAAAGGTGAAAGGTGAAAGGTGAAAGGTGAAAGGTGAAAGGTGAAAG
>JAGUXX010000201.1 GCA_020061585.1 Betaproteobacteria bacterium
CCTCCGCATCCAGGGAAATCCCGTTTCCAGGGTTGCCTGCTTCGGTGGATTGCGTCGGCTCTACGAATTCCGGCTTACCCGATTTGTTGATGGCCCGATGCTCCCCGAAACCACAGCCAAGAATTTGAGGCGGGTACTTGCAGTCGGCCATTGCGACAATGGCAGGAAATGCCGTCGCCTTGAAAATCAGGGTGAAGCCCCAGTTCTGGACGATTTTGCCGCCCGTCCCGTGCATCGCCATCTTGAACAGCGCGCTCTTCTCGCTGAAATCGAGGCCATCGTGATGCTGGTACAGCAACCCCACTCGCGAGAGTCTGGCCAGCAGCAGCCGGGTGAAGGGCGACATCTGTCCGCGTCCAGGCTGTTCTGTCAGGCGAGGCGCATTGAGTGCGGTGGCAAGCGCCGTCCTGAGCCCAGCATCGTTCACATAAACCCACTCGCCGTGCTTGAACCCCACCCGTATGGCCTTGTTATTTCCATTGATGCGACCGGGTTCCAAGAGCAAAGCCTCGAACTGATCCCAGGCCCAGCCCTCGTTCTCATCAATCGGTACCGAATCGACTGTCGCAGCAGCAAGCAACGAATCCGTAGAAGGCATTGGTGCCGATGCCGCTTCGGTGCTACCCGTCCCGGCCGCAACCTGGGCGGGGATGGGCAGTGTCGAAAGCTCCACTCCCACCTCGACCGGCCGGCCCTCAAGCCAGCCGGGCAAGGTGTCGATGTCCTCGTACATGGCGGCCATGTTCTTCTCACCCTCGGCCATGCCGGTACGAATATCGGCGGCGATAAGCAACTCCGTCAGGGCGCGCGTTCTGTCGTCAGCCCACAACGGCAGGCTGTTGATGTGGTGGTAGAACGACAGTGACAGGTTGAGCGCATCACGGTCCGCCTTCGGGAGTGCCCAGAACGCATCCAGGGTGATCAGGAGCTTGCCGCCCTCGGTGTCGTGGTAGGGCCTGACTTCCTCCACCAGTCCATCCAGGCGCTCCCGGTAACAGGTGATCTTGCCGATGTCGTGAGCGAACCCGGCGATGGGGACCAACGGGTCGCTCGCGTCAAATCGAAAGGTACCGTCGATCAACGGGAAGACGATCTGGCCCTTCTTGTTCTTGTGGCCGTCATAACGCCAGGACGGCGCCATGTTCAGGATCGTGGCCAGGACATTCAGGGAATGCTGCTTCAACGTCGCACCGCCGTGCCCGCCGGGGACGGGTGAAGCTGGCAACAAGGCGCGCGCCAGGTAAATTTCCATGACAGCGTGCATCAGCGCGGCATGGGCGGGATGTGCGGCCTGGTAGGCACTGAACCAGACCGAGAACGTCTCGGGCAGAAAGGCTTCGCTGCAAGGCACCCTGGCCGGCGGCGGCGACCCACGCGGGAAGTCGCCCAGCGAGATGGATAGCCCGCGCCAACTGTCGCCGGATTTCAGGCCATGCTGCTTGTTGGCTCGCAATACAGCCAGCCACACGACCAATGCGAGCACGCCCCAGAACAGGCCGACCAGCACGATCCACAGCCCCTTGAATGCGTAGAGGGGAATTTCATGGAGCAGGACGCGTGAGGGAATAGCCAGCACCACGTACCAGAACACCGAGACGATCACGAAAGACGAGAGCAGCGGGTTTTTCATGGGATCTGGTCCGACCATTTGAAGCGTGACCGCGAGGACGGCGACAACATGGAGGGATTGCGCCCCGTGAACCACCAGAAACCGCTCCAGAGGGCGACATAGCCGCGTTCTTCGAGGCTTTCCATTGCGGCCTGCCCACGCACACGCGCCATCTTGTGCATCAGGCGGTCGAGCAGGATGTCGGCACGGATGCCCGGCCAGAGCCACACCACCTTGGCTGCATCCAGTTCTTCGTCGCCAAAGTGGTAGAGGATTTCGCAGGCCAGCAATTCGGGCAGCGGCGCCGCCAGAAAGGGCAACGGCTTCGAGAAAATGATCTGCCGGATATAGAGCTGATACAGCGCGCGGACCTGGATGACATGCGGCCTCGCACCCAACGCTCGGCAGCACAGAGCGAAGTCCAGCCCCAGTTTGTTGCGGGTGCCGGGCACAAAAACCCACTCGACCGCTTTGTCCCGCGCGGCGGGCTTGGTGTTGACGTTGCAGCAGAGACGAACCTGGTCGCGCAGGGAGGTGAAGGCAATGCGCTCCTCTTCCTCCAGGTAGTCTTCTTCCGTGACTTCTGGCGTTTCCAGATAACGCGGCGCCGTGCCGTCCTCCAGGTTGGTGACATCGGCAATATCGTCATCCACGATGTGCAGCGCCGGGTCGCCGAACAAGCCGGACTCGACCAGATCCCAGAGGGCATCGTCGTCTCGCACAGGGACTTTCAGCCTTTGCCGAGTTCCTGGCGATCGGCCCCGGAGAGGTAGGTATCCGCTCGCCGAAACAGGTCGATGCCCTGGGCGAAACGTGGCCGGTAATGGTTGAGTTTCACGGCCCCGATCTCGGACGCGACTGACTCCGGCACGCTGATCATCGGGATGCGCACGTGATAGACGCTGTTCCCCCCAAAGGTGACGATGGCTTCGCCTTTGTCCAATGCCTTCAGATCGTCCGGGGAGACCTTGTAGGACTCGTCCTCCCGCTCCTGGATGGCCAGGCCGCTTCCCTGGCTGACGCCGCCGTCGGGGGAGGCATTCGCGGTCTTCGCCGATGCCGACTGGCTGCCCGTGAACGACAGCGAACTGATGACCGCCTTTTCCATGCCGATGAGGTCTGCGGCCTCTTCTGCTGTTTCCTGGGTACCAAGCTTGAAGAACGTCTTGGTCCAGGTATTGCCGATGACCATTTCCTTCAACTCGGGGCTCACCGATTCCAGGTTGGCCAGGGTCTGCACCGCTGGCAACAGGCAGATATGCGCACTGCGCGCCTGTTCGAACATGCGGCTCCAGGACGCGTTGACGTAGGAACCGGCTTCGTCGAAGAAGCACAGATAGGGTGGCCATGGCTTTACGGTTTCAGGGAGCCGCTGCACCCAGGAGATCGCTGTCCGCAGGTCGCCCACCACCATCTTGCCGAAGTTCTGTGCCGCCACGTCCTTTCCCATCGTGGGCAGCATCACGTAGACGATCTTGTTGCGCTTGATGGCCTCGAACAGGTCCACCTCGGGAGTGTAGGTATTCATCACCTGGCCGAACTTGCCGGTACCGAACATGAACATCCGCCCTCCTACGCCACCGAAGGTTTCCTTGAGCCGCTTGATGTCGATGCTGGACACGCCCTCCTTGTTGACGCTTCGGTACTGGTCCAGGAACAGCTTGAGATTGGTTTTCTCGGGCGAAGGGGGAACCCGGTTTTCCAGATAGGCCAGGGCCTTCTGGCTCATCAGCAAGATGGTCAGGTCGATGAAGTTGTAGGACAGCTTCGCTCGGTTCAATGCGGCGATCAGCGTGGCTACGCCCTGGTTGGCGGATTGCTTGTAGTGGTCGGCGCCAGGATTGTTTTCCGTGGAAGGAATGAGGGAGAGAATTCGCGCAGACACCTCATCCGGGTCGCCATAAAGGATGGGGTTGTAAGTGTTCGAGAGCTCGGGTTCACCTGGATTGATGACCAGCAAGTCATGCGACCGTCCAGCCCAGGCACAGTAAGCGTGGAGGGTCTCCAGCTCCTCGATGTTGAGCTTGCCGTCAATGAAAATCAGCCCGCCACCGTTGGCGATCTGCTGAAACATGAGCATCCGGCCGAGGACGGTTTTACCAACACCGGACTGCCCCACGATGAAGCCATGCCGCATCAGATCCTCGTAAGGGAGGATGAGCGGTTTGCCGGTGTCTGCGAGGTAGCCCACTAACAATCCTTCGGCATGGGCCCCCGCCAACGCCTCGTAGGGCAGATTGGAGGAACGCAGCTTGAGTTCCGACTTGAAGAGCCCATGCTCAGCCCACGGTTGCAGTGCTCGTGATGCCAGTCTGAAGCCCCCTAATGCCGCACCCGCAAAGCCGCCCGCCAAGGCCAAGCTGGTTGGCAGATGCCCCACCAGATAAGGGTGGGTGGCGAACAGGCCCGCCGAGATGGCCGCAAGCGAGAGGGCATCCTGCGTACCTCCCAACCTCATCCGCTGAATATCCTTGAATGAAATCATTGTATATATACCGTTGCGTGTGTTTATAATTTATCACGGTAATCAAGAAGTCAGGAAGGTGCGTGATGACGATGCCAGATTGGACTCCATCGTTCACATTGAACGAGTTGTACGAGATAAGCGATGCGGTTATGCCCGTGTTGCGTTGCTACCTGGAAGATGGTGACCCAGAGCAGCATGAACACCAATACGGAAGTGTTTCGAATCTGCTGGAAATCGTCAGAAAGCTGATTTTCAGCTTTGCAAAAAGTAGTGGCGTGCGTCGGGGGAACGAGTTGCCGGACTGGTTTCCGCATCTTGAACAACAGGTTCGACAATTCCGGGAGCGGGCAATCGAGATGGCCCATCAGGCTCAGGCGAGGGAGAGCTACGCCTGGGATTACTGGAAAACGAAGGCGCTGGCCGCTGGTGTAGCCGGAAACCTGGCCGAATTGGGCCGCGCCGTTATGCGAGAACACTACCAGCACGGCTGGCTGTCGTGTGGCAACGAGGCATCTCCTCGTTCAGGGGATGAAATGATCCAGCTTGCCCTCAGTGAACCTGACAAGGCGGCTGCACGCTGGCAATGGCTCCTTGATACCGATGGAGGGAAGCATGTCGCACAGGCAGCCTGACCTAAATGAGCGGGATGTCGTGAGACAGATACTGGAGAGGGTGTCGGCTCCGGGAAAGCCTGGAGCAGTATTCTTGAAAGACGAAACACTCATGGATTTCCCTGCCAATGTCATCAATGCCAGTAAATATCTAAACCGTGTTCTACATGATGTTATTGCTCTTGGGGTGTATGACCGCGAAGCGTCAGTGATAAAAGCCATGGAAAACTTAGGCTTAGCCAATTAGGCTCGATGGTGGAATCAATGGAACTCATCGAAAGCCCCATCAATTACAACAACTCTAGGGCCACATATGACCAAGCGGAAATCCAGGAAATAACCGGCTTGGGACAGCCAGCAGCACAAGAACGCTTTTTGACCAAGTTAGGCATCAGAGTATTCCGGAACGCAAGCAATCAGGTCGTGTTGGAACGTGAGGTATTTAGGCGCTGGCAACTGGGCATTAAGATGGCCCAAGTCAAGCAAGAACCGAGGCTCAAGACAATAAATGGCTAAGCTACCCCCAGGCGTCACTATCAAGCATGGGAGATATTTCCGTATTCAGAGTCTTCGATCGGAAAACGGCAAACGCAAACAAAAGTGGCACTCCCTGTCACGGGTCGACGAAGGTATGGCCTCGCTTTATCTGGCTCTCGCTGAGCTTGAGAAAAAGCCATCTGCCGACAGAATGCCGGGCAAAATCATTGCGTGGCTGAAAGTCTCCTTGCCAGGCCTGTCCGCATCTGAACAAACGGAAACATCCCGCATGGCAGATGTGGTCAGTAAGGTTTTTGCCGACTTTCTTGCGGAACAAGTCCAAGCAAAACATGTTCATGAGTTCCTGACCACTAACTTTGTAATCCCCGGAAAACTGAGGACGGCCCAACGCTACAGAAATGTACTAAATCGTTTTTTTCGGTGGGCTATCGTGCAGGGGATCAGGTCAGACAACCCTGTTGATCCAATTAGCCTGAAAGCTCCACAGAAGCGAGACAGGTACATAACAGACACTGAATTCCATGCGATACGCGATGCCCTTCTCATCGGTGACGACGGTAGGAAAAACGCCTCTGGACCAATGATCCAAGTGTATGTTGATTTGCTCTACCTCACTGGTCAGCGAGGACAAGATATTCGCCTACTGCGCTGGCAACAGATTGATGAATCGCTGGGAGTTATCCGATTCAAGCCGAGCAAAACGCTTAAAAGTAGTGGGGCTAAGGTGGATGTGCCAATAACTCAGCCCATCGCTGATGTTCTTGCTCAAGCAAAGGGTTTCATGCGTGTCCGCGCAAGGTTGTCACCCTACGTTGTTCACAACCTTGAGGGGAGTGCTTATACGGCTCATGGCGTAGGGACCGCATGGGAGCGTGCCAGGAACCGGGTCGGCATCGAGGATGCAACCCTGAAAGACCTGCGTGCAAAACATGCAACTGACGCTGAGAAGGCTGGATATGCGATAGAGGACATCCGCAAGGCATTAGCACATGAGGACACCAGCACGACACGCGTCTATTTGAAGCAGCGTGCCAAAGTCCTAAGTACTGTGGAATTGAGCTTCCCTGTGAAGCCCAAAAACAGCGTTTGTTAGACAGCTGTTTAGACAACCACCTATTCCACCACTCTAACGGTTTAATAAGTGGTTGATTTTATTGGTCGGGGCGAGAAGACTCGAACTTCCGACCCCCTGCACCCCATGCAGGTGCGCTACCAGGCTGCGCTACGCCCCGAACTCGAAAGATTATAAGGGCTCGGCGGGTTGATCGTAAACACCACGATGCAAAAAGAAATGCGTGACATGGTCAGGAACTGGCACCAAAAAATCACGAAATCCTGGTTGCCGACAGAATCCGGCTGCAAGTAGTTGAAGACGAACGGATTCGGCAAAGAAAATCTGCGTTCTCGAACCGCGGCGAGACTATCGGATGACCTGTCAGATACGCAGCAAAGCGATGATTTCAGCCAGTTCCTGCTTTATTTCAGACTGGGTGATGCTTGATTCTGTCACTTCTTCAAGGTCAGGCGCGGCGACGACTTCATCGTTCTCGCCTTCCGACAACAGTCGGTTGCGCGCACCGCTGATGGTGAACCCCTGCTCGTAGAGCAATTCTCGAATGCGCCGAATCAGCATGACTTCGTGATGCTGATAATAACGACGATTGCCGCGCCGCTTGACCGGCTTCAGTTGGGTGAATTCCTGCTCCCAATAGCGCAGCACATGCGGTTTGACACCGCACAACTCGCCGACTTCGCCGATCGTGAAGTAGCGCTTGGAAGGGATCAGCGGCAGCTCAGAGCTCGGCGGATGTTCCGACATGTGCTTCTTCCACCATGGTCTTCAACTTCTGGCTGGCGTGAAATGTCACCACGCGGCGCGCGGTAATGGGCATTTCCTCGCCGGTTTTGGGGTTACGCCCCGGGCGTTGCGGCTTCTCACGCAATTGAAAATTGCCGAACCCGGAAAGCTTGACGCTGTCGCCGCTCTCCAAAGCGGTTCTGACTTCTTCGAAGAAGGTTTCCACCATGTCCTTGGCTTCACGCTTGTTGAGTCCTACTTTCTCGAACAGCAGGTTGGCCAATTCAGCTTTGGTAAGGGTCATGCGGGTAAAGCTCCGTCAGCCGCGCAAAATGGCGTTGTAGTTTTTAGCCAAGAGATTGATCACTTCCATTACAGTCGTATCAATTTCAGAATCTGTAAGCGTTTTCTCAGTATGTTGCAACAACATATTGAAAGCAAGGCTTTTTTTGTCCACATCAACGCCTTGCCCCTGATACACGTCAAAGCAGTTGATATCAGCCAGCAAGGGCAACCGCGCTGCCTTCACGCTGGCCAACACATCCGCCAGGGCCAGATTTGCATCGACGATCATGGCAATATCGCGCCGAACCGCGGGAAAGCGTGGAATCGCCCGATAGACCGGCACGTGCCGCTCAAGCAAGGACGCGAGGTCCACTTCGAGCAGCAGCGGCGAACGCACGAAGCCGTATTTCTGGGTCAGCCGCGGGTGCAAAGCCCCGATCCAGCCGCACACTTTACCCGCGACCAGCAGCTCGGCACTTTGACCGGGATGCAGGGTGACCAGATTGGCGCGGCGGAGTTCGAACGGCAGGGGATGCATCATTGCTTCCAGATCGGCGCGCAAATCATGAAAATCGACATTGCGCGATGTTTCCCCCCATTGCTCGGCATTCACGCCACCATAGGCCAGCATGGCCAGACGCATCGGCTGGAGCTCGGCGGCGATGCCGTGAAAGACGCGTCCCGCCTCGAAGATCCGCAGCCTCTCCTGCCCATGATTCAGGTTGTGACGCAAGGTCTGAATCAAGCCACCGACCAGCGAACCGCGCATCACGCCCATCTGGCTGGCGATGGGATTCAGCAAGGGCAAGCCGGCTCCCGCCGTTCGAAACGTCCGATCCAAATCATCAGATATAAAGCTATAGGTTACAACCTCCTGATAACCCCTTGACACCAATAGATTTTTCAATTCATGCACGCTACGCGTCGATTCGCTCAGCGGCAGCATGGCATGCACGCCGCGCGGGCTGGCCGCGGGCAATGATTCGTAACCATGCACTCGCGCGACTTCCTCGATCAGATCGACCTCGCGGGTGATATCGAAACGATGGCTGGGGGGCGTGACGCGTATGGTTTCACCGGACGGTTGCAGCCGCATGTCGAGGCGCTTCAGGATGCCGGACATGGTCGCATCATCCAGATCGAGACCGAGTATCCGCCGCGCGCGCGCCGGACGAAACTCAACCGCATCGAATGCCATGGCACCCTGCCCCTGTTCCAGCACAGGCCCGCATGCGCCGCCACAGATTTCCAGGATCAAACGCGTGGCGCGCTGCATCGCCCGGGCCGGCAAGTCGGCATCGACGCCGCGCTCGAAACGGTGCGAGGAATCGGTCGACAAACCGAATCGCCGCGCTTTTCCGATGATCGCGTCCGGCGTGAAGTGCGCCGCTTCGAGAAAAATGTCGCGGCTGAGCTCGCTTACCGCGCTCGAAGCGCCGCCCATGATGCCGGCCATCGCCAGCGGGCCTTGGTCATCGGCAATCAGCAACACGTCGACATCCGCATCGGAGAATGTCACCGTCTGCTCATTCAACAAAGCCAGTTGCTCGCCGGCCCGGGCCATGCGCACCTGGATGGCGCCATGCAATCGGGCAAGGTCAAAACCATGCATGGGTTGGCCCAATTCGAGCATCACATAGTTGGTGATATCCACCACCGGGTGAATGGCGCGCAAGCCACAGCGTTCCAGGCGCCGCACCATCCAGCGCGGCGTTTGCGCTTGCGCATCGATGCCGCGGATAACTCGGCCGCAATAGCTCGGGCAAGCCACGTCGGCGGCGATCAGCAAGGGCTGGACATCAGTCAGGTTGGGAGCGACCGGCGTGCAATCGACCGCCGTCATCGGCGCGCCGGTCAATGTCGCCACTTCACGCGCAAGACCAGACAGCGACAGGCAATCGCCGCGATTCGGGGTCAGCTTGAGCGTCAACAAACGATCATCCAGATCAAGATGGATACGCAAGTCTTCACCGATCGGCGCATCACCCGACAGTTCAAGAATGCCGTCGACACCAGCGGCATTCGGCAAGCCGAGCTCCTTGGCGGAACACAGCATGCCGAAGGAGGCGACACCGCGTACCTTGGCCTGCTTGATTTCAAGATCCGGCAATTTCGCGCCGACGCGCGCGCAAGCGGTCAGCAAGCCGGCGCGGGCATTTGGCGCGCCGCAGACGATGGTCAGATTTTCCGCCGCGCCGACATCGACCTGGCAGACCCGCAGCCGGTCGGCATCGGGATGTTTCTCGGCACTGACGATGCGCGCCACCACGACTTGCGTGAACGGCGCCGCCGCCGGTTCGATGGCCTCCACTTCGAGACCGGCCATGGTCAGCAGATGGCCCAGTTGGTGTGTGTCGAGCGCGGGGTTGACGAGGCTGCGTAGCCAGGATTCGGAGAATTGCATGGCGCCTGATGAAGTGAGTGGGTTAGAGGTTGCCGATCAAGTCAGGCAAATTGTTTGAGGAAGCGGACATCGTTCTCGAAGAACAGGCGCAAATCATCAACACCGTAGCGCAGCATGGCCAGTCGCTCGACGCCCATGCCGAAGGCGAACCCCTGATAACGCTCGGGATCGATGCCGACATGGCCGAATACATTTGGATGCACCATGCCGCAACCGCCAATTTCCAGCCAGCGATTTTCCGACGCTTCGCCCCAGCTCATGTCGATCTCGGCGGAGGGTTCGGTAAACGGGAAGAATGACGGGCGGAAGCGCACGCGCAGCTCCTCTCGCTCGAAGAAGCGTTGCAGAAAATCCTGCACGACGCCCTTCAGATCGGCAAAGCTGACCTGCTCATCGACCCACAGTCCTTCGACCTGATGGAACATCGGCGAATGCGTGGCATCGGAATCGACGCGGTACACGCGGCCGGGCGCGATGATGCGGAGCGGCGGCTGCTTGTTTTGCATGTAGTGCACCTGTACCGGCGAAGTGTGGGTGCGCAACAACGCGCCGCCATCCAGGTAAAAGGTATCGTGCATCGCCCGCGCCGGGTGATTGTCGGGAATATTCAACGCCGTGAAATTGTAGAAATCGGTTTCGATTTCCGGTCCGTCGGCGACAACGAAGCCGATCGACGCGAACAATTGCTCGATGCGCGCCAGGGTCCGGCTCACCGGATGCAGCCCGCCGACGCCGACTCCCCGCCCTGGCAACGTCACATCGAGTGATTCCGCCGCCAATTGACGGCCCAATTCCTCGGCCTGAATGGCTTCGCGGCGGGCTTTCAGCAACGCTTCGACCTGATCCTTGATCTGGTTGATGCGCGCGCCCATGGTCTTGCGCTGGTCGACCGGCAAGGCCGCCAGGCCTTTCATCTGCTCGGTGATCGCGCCGCTCTTGCCGATATAGCGCGCCTTGACCTGATCCAGCACCGGCAAGTTGCCGGCAATAGCGAATTCACGCTCGGCATCCTTCAGAATTTCATCGAGATTCATGCTCTAACCCATTGGGCGATTAGACAATTTCGCCAGAAATGAAAAAGGGAGGCCTGGACAGGCCTCCCTTCAACTTGAACGAGAACGCGCTTACGCTCCCAGGCTGGCCTTGGCTTGATCCGCGATCTTGGCAAACGCCGGTTGATCGAAGATGGCCATGTCGGAAAGCACCTTGCGATCGAGATCGATCGAGGCTTTCTTCAGGCCGCACATGAACTGGCTGTAATTCATGTCGATACCGAGACTGCGCACGGCGGCGTTGATCCGCGCGATCCACAGTTGACGGAACTGACGTTTTTTCTGACGGCGGTCACGGTAGGCATATTGCCCGGCCTTCATCACCGCTTCATTGGCAATCCGGAATACATTCTTGCGGCGACCACGGAAACCCTTGGCGGCGTTGAGAACTTTCTTGTGACTGGCGCGAGCCGTTACACCACGTTTAACGCGAGGCATGTCTGATCTCCTTGTTTAAGCGTAGGGCATCATGTCACGCACGTGACCGATGTCGGAAGGATTCACGTCGGACATACCGCGCAGGTGACGCTTGCGCTTGGTGGTCTTCTTGGTGAGGATATGGCGCATGTAAGCGGATGAACGCTTGATGCTGCCGCTGCCGCGAACGCGGAAGCGTTTGGCGGCGCCACTCTTGGTCTTCATTTTGGGCATGGTTAGCTCCTGGTTTTTCTATGCGCGTGGCGGTTCCCCGCGGGAACACTTGAACAGCCATTTGGCACGTGTTTACAACATACAACATTTGTGTCTACTACTTTTTCAGCCTGCACGGAATAGAGGACCGTGCCGCCTTGCAGCAATATTCAAGCCTTTTTCTTGGGGGCAAGCACCATGATCATCTGCCGGCCTTCAAGCTTGGGGAACTGCTCGACAATACCGTGTTCCGCCAAATCCGCCTCGACGCGGCGGAGCAACTGCATGCCGAACTCCTGGTGGGCCATCTCACGACCGCGGAAACGCAAGGTGATCTTCGCTTTGTCGCCCTCATCCAGAAAACGAATCAGATTGCGCAGCTTGACCTGATAGTCGTTGTCATCGGTCGCCGGCCGGAATTTGACTTCCTTGATCTGGATCTGCTTTTGTTTCAGCTTGGCTTCGTGCTGCTTTTTGCTTTCCTGGTACTTGAATTTGCCGTAATCCATGATCCGACAAACCGGCGGCTGCGCTTGCGGCGCAATCTCGACCAGGTCCAGCTCGGCTTCTTCAGCCTTGATCAACGCTTCACGCAAACTGACGATACCCAGTTGCTCGCTCTCCACACCCACCAGTCGGATCGGCGATACATCAATCTCGCCGTTGATCCGAGGTTCTTTTTCCTGTGCTATCTCAAGCCCCTTGAAAAACGAGGAGCCGACCAGTTGCGTCGGCTCCTCAGGTTGTTAGTCAACATCACGCAGCGTGGTGAGGAAAGTATCAAGATCCATCTGACCCAGATCTTCTCCACCGCGTTTGCGTACCGCCACCTTGCCATCCTGACGCTCTTTGTCGCCAACAATGATCTGATACGGCACACGCTGCATCGAGTGCTCGCGGATTTTATAGGTGATCTTCTCGTTCCTCAAGTCTGAAACGACTCGAACACCTTGTTTTTTTAGGCTTTGTGTCACTTCTCGGGCGTAATCCGCCTGGGCGTCGGTAATATTCATCACCACAGCTTGAACCGGCGCCAACCAGACCGGGAAATTACCCGCGTAATGTTCGATCAGAATACCGACGAAACGCTCCAGGGAGCCGAACAAGGCGCGATGCAACATGACTGGCCGATGGCGCGTATTGTCTTCCGCGATGTAATGGATATCGAAGCGCTCCGGCAGATTCATGTCGACTTGCAAGGTGCCGCACTGCCAATCGCGGCCGATGGCGTCACGCAGCACGAACTCAAGCTTGGGACCGTAGAACGCGCCCTCGCCGGGGAACAGCGTGTAGGGCATGCCCATATGGTCGAGCGCATTGGACAACGCGCCTTCCAGCTTGTCCCAGATTTCATCCGAACCGATGCGGTTGTCCGGCCGGGTGGACAATTTGATGCGTACGTCTTCGAAGCCGAAGTCCTTGTAAATATCCAGAATCAGGGCGACGACATCCTTGCACTCCTGTTCCATCTGGGCTTCGGTGCAAAAGATATGTGCATCATCCTGCGTGAAATGGCGCACCCGCAACAACCCATGCAGCGCCCCGGAAGGCTCGTAACGATGCACCTTGCCGAACTCGGCCATACGTATCGGCAGATCACGGTAGCTCTTGATGCCTTGCGCGTACATGGACACGGCGCCCGGGCAGTTCATGGGCTTCAAGGCAAACACACGCTCATCCTCGGTCTGCGTGGTGAACATGTGATCGCGATAATTCATCCAGTGACCGGACAGTTCCCAGAGGCTGCGATCCATTACGTCCGGCGTATTCACCTCCTCATACCCCGCCTCGTTCTGACGCCGACGCATGTAGTTGATCAGGTCCTGGAACAGGCTCCAGCCTTTCGCATGCCAGAACACCGCGCCGGGTGCGTTGTCCTGGAAATGGAACAGGTCGAGTTGCTGTCCGAGTTTGCGGTGATCGCGCTTCTCAGCCTCTTCCAAGCGATGCAGATAGGCGGCCAGATCGTCCTTGTTCGCCCAGGCGGTGCCGTAGATGCGCTGCAACATCTCGTTCTTCGAGTTACCGCGCCAATACGCGCCGGCCAGCTTCATCAGCTTGAACACCTTGAGCTTGCCGGTGGACGGCACATGCGGGCCACGGCAAAGATCGATGAAATCACCTTCGCGATACAGGGAAATCGTTTGTCCGGCGGGAATGGACGCGATGATCTCGGCCTTGTAGTGCTCGCCGATGGATTTGAAAAACTCGACCGCCTGATCACGATCCCATTCTTCGCGCGTCACCGGCAGATCTTTCTTGGCGATTTCCACCATGCGCTTTTCTATTGCGGCCAGATCTTCCGGCGTGAATGGACGCTTGTACGAGAAATCGTAATAAAAGCCGTCATCAATCACCGGACCGATGGTGACCTGCGCATCCGGGAACAACTGCTTCACCGCGAATGCCAACAGGTGGGCGGTGGAATGGCGAATCAGATCGAGACCATCGGCATCCTTGTCGGTGACGATCGCCAGATGGGCATCCTGCTCGATACGGAACGAAGTATCGACCAACTGGCCATCCACCTTGCCGGCCAGCGCCGCGCGGGCCAGGCCGGCGCCGATGCTGGCGGCCACTTCGGCCACCGTCACCGGCGCGTCGAAAACACGTTCGGAACCATCGGGAAGTCGGATCACGGGCATGCCAAACACCTTGGGAAATGAAAAAGCCGGAACGCAAGTTCCGGCTTCTTTTAGTTGGTAGGCGCGATTGGACTCGAACCAACGACCCCCACCATGTCAAGGTGGTGCTCTAACCAGCTGAGCTACGCGCCTAAGGTCGGGGCGCATTCTAGTGGGGTTCGTAGACGAATACAAACCCGAATCCGGCATTTTTGCAAAAAAGGC
The DNA here is from genome assembly GCA_020061585.1 of Betaproteobacteria bacterium. Taxonomy (GTDB): domain Bacteria; phylum Pseudomonadota; class Gammaproteobacteria; order Burkholderiales; family Thiobacillaceae; genus PFJX01. The sequence goes on from JAGUXX010000201.1 coordinate 14,204, forward strand.
GGATTGCGCCTACGCGAGTGATGCATACCACTCGCAGTCGCGGACTCGACGGCTAAAATCACCCGACTCCTCCAACATGCGAAGACCTCATGCCGCGCAAGATACTTGTCACTTCCGCCCTGCCCTACGCCAACGGCAGCATTCACCTGGGTCATCTGGTCGAATACATCCAGACCGACATCTGGGTGCGTTTCCAGAAAATGCGCGGCCATGACTGTCATTATGTGTGCGCCGACGACACCCACGGCACACCGATCATGTTGCGCGCGGAGAAGGAAGGCATTACCCCGGAACAACTGGTGGAACGCACCTGGCACGAGCACAAGCGCGACTTCGACGGTTTCCATGTCGATTTCGACAACTACTATTCCACCAACACACCGGAGACCCGGCACTACGCCGACACCATCTATACCCGCCTGAAGGCAGCCGGGCTGATTGAAGTACGGGCCATCGAACAGTTCTACGACCCGGTCAAGGAAATGTTCCTGCCGGATCGCTTCATCAAGGGCGAATGCCCGAAGTGCCACGCCAAGGATCAATACGGCGACAACTGCGAAGCCTGCGGCGCGGCCTATCAGCCCACCGACCTGATCGAGCCCTACTCGGCGGTGTCCGGCGCCAAACCGGTACGCAAACAATCCGATCATCACTTCTTCAAGTTGTCCGACCCGCGTTGCGCCGATTTCCTCAAGCAATGGACCGCCGATCCGGCGCATGTCCAGGCCGAGGCCGCCAACAAGCTGGGCGAATGGCTGGACGCCGGCTTGTCCGACTGGGACATCTCGCGCGATGCGCCCTACTTCGGTTTCGAAATCCCCGGCGCGCCTGGTAAATACTATTACGTCTGGCTGGATGCGCCGATCGGCTACATGGGCAGCTTCCAGAATCTGTGCGACCGCACCGGCCTTGATTTCAACGAATACTGGAAGCCCGATTCGGAAACCGAGCTGTATCACTTCATCGGCAAGGACATCCTCTACTTCCACACGCTGTTCTGGCCGGCCGAACTCGCGCATGCCGGTTTCCGCACCCCGACCGGCGTGTTCTGCCACGGCTTCCTGACCGTCAACGGCCTGAAGATGTCGAAGTCGCGCGGCACCTTCATCACCGCCGAGAGCTATCTCAACCACCTCAACCCGGAATGGCTGCGCTACTACTACGCCGCCAAGCTGAACGGTTCGATGGAAGACATCGACCTCAACCTGGAAGACTTCGCCGCCCGCGTCAACAGCGATCTGGTCGGTAAATACGTCAATATCGCCAGCCGTTGCGCGGGGTTCATCAGCAAGCGCTTCGGCGGCAAACTGGGCGCGGTCGACATGAATGCCTGCGCCGAATTCAGCTCGGCATTTGCCGAAGGCGCGATTGCCGCCAGCTATGAAGAACGCGACTTCGGCCGCGCCCTGCGCGAGATCATGCGTTTGGCCGACGTGGCCAATCAGTACATCGCTGAAAGAAAGCCCTGGGAAATGGCCAAGCAGGAAGGCCGCGAGGCGGAATTGCATGAAGTATGCTCGACTGCGCTAACGCTGTTCCGCGACCTGACGTTGTACCTGAAACCAGTGTTGCCCAAGCTGGCTGAGCAGGTCGAGGTTTTCCTCAACATCGCGCCGCTGGCCTGGAACGATATCTGGTCACCCCTGCCCGCCGGCCACGTCATCAACGACTACCAGCACCTGATGACCCGCATCGACCCGAAGAAAATCGAAACCATGGTGGAAGAAAACAAACAAAGCCTGGCGCCGACGCCGGAAGTGGCCGCGCCGGCGCCAATCAAGCATGCCCAGCATCAACAGAACGAGGCCAAGGCCGAAACCGCGGCCTCGCCCTGGGAACCGTTCATCAGCATCGACGACTTCACCAAGGTCGACTTGCGCATCGCCCGCATCGCCCATGCCGAACATGTTGAAGGCGCCGACAAGCTGCTCAAGTTGACCCTCGATCTGGGCACGGAAACCCGTACCGTGTTCGCCGGCATCAAATCGGCTTACGCGCCGGAAACGCTGGTCGGGCGACTCACGGTAATGGTCGCCAACCTGGCGCCGCGCAAAATGAAGTTCGGCATGAGCGAGGGCATGGTCTGCGCCGCCAGTGACGAACGCGGCGGCCCGTTCCTGCTGTCGCCGGACAGCGGCGCGCAACCCGGCATGCGCATCAAGTAAGCGATGCCTCGAGCCTCGCGCTATCCTTCATCCTGATCCGATACGGGAGCCCATCATGCAAATCACCGTTAGCCAATATGCGCACGCCGCGACCGAGATCAACGTGGTCGCTCCGCTGGGCCGCATCGACCAGGCCAGCGCCGACGATTTCCTGATGGCGCTGAACCCCATGTTGGCGACCCTGGGACCCGATGCGCCGCCACTGCTGCTCGACTTCAGCGGTGTCGATTACATCGCCAGCATCGGCTTGCGCGCGCTGATGGTCGCCGCGCGGCAGGCCAAGGCCGGCGGTGGCGGCATCGGCATTGCCGCGCTGCAACCGATGGTTCGGGAAGTATTCAGCATCGCCCGGTTCGATCTGGTCATTCCCTGTTTCGACAGCGTCGAATCCGCCGCTCGGGAGTTAAGCGCATGCAAATAAAATTCTGGGGCACGCGCGGCTCGTTGCCGGTCGCCGCGACCGCCGGCGAAGTCAGGAACAAGATCATCGCGGCGTTGACCGCCGCCCAGGGTCAGCAATTCGCCGATGCCGCGGCCATCGAGGCGTTTGCCGATCAGTTGCCGTTCGCCGTGCAGGGCAGTTACGGTGGCAATACCGCTTGTGTCGAACTGACCGGCGCCGCTCAACCTGGCGATCTGGAGCATGTCATCTGCGATCTGGGCAGCGGCTTGCGCCCGCTCGGCCAGTGCAAGATGGCCGAATTCGGGCCGGGAAAACCGCAGACCTACCATTTTTTCATCTCGCATCTGCACTGGGATCATCTGATGGGCTTGCCATTCTTCGTGCCGATCTACATTCCCGGCAATCGCATCGTCATGCACGGCTGCCACCCGAATCTGGAAGCCGCGATCAAGTTGCAGATGTCGGCGCCATGTTTCCCGGTCGAATTCGACCAGATCGGCGCAACTGTCGAATTCGATCTGCTTGAACCCGGTCGCGAATACACCATCGCCGGTTTCAAGGTGCGCGCCAAGCTGCAACTGCATGCCGGCGATTCCTATGGTTACCGCTTCGAGCAAGCCGGAAAATCGGTGGTCTATTCGACCGATTCGGAACACAAGTTGGACAATCGTGTCGAGCAGAACGCGTTCATCGATTTTTTCCGGGGCGCCGATCTGGTCATTTTCGACACCATGTACAGCCTGGCCGACGCCATTACGGTCAAAGCGGACTGGGGACATTCGAGCAACATCATCGCGGTCGAATTGTGTCAGGAAGCGGGAGTCTGCCGCCTGGCCATGTTCCACCACGAACCCATCCATGACGACGCCAAACTGGCCAGTCTGTACGACGAAACCCGCCGCTTCGAGGAAATCACCCGCGATGGGCGCGCGCCCTTGCGCATCATTTCTTCCTATGACGGCCTGACCGTGGATTTGTGAGCGCGCTGCGGCATCTCCCGCGCGCCTTGTCGCGCTTCAGCCAGGGACGTCTGGTATCGCTGCTGCTGCTGGTGCTGGCTTGTCTGGCGCTGTATCACATCGAAACCACGCCGTTGGCCAGCCTGCACGCGGCGCAGTTCGATCGTTACCAGCGACAGATGCCGCGCCAGCGCGACATCCACCCGGTGGTCGTGGTCGGCATCGATAACCTCAGTCTGGCGGAATTAGGGCAATGGCCCTGGCCCCGCGATCGCGTCGCCGAACTGATCGAGCGCATCCAGAGCGCCGCGCCGTTGGTGGTCGGGATCGACGTGATGTTCGTCGAAGCGGATCGGTATAGTCCGGAGGAACTCGGCAAACGCCTGCCGTCGATCGCGCCGGACGTATTGCGAGCCCTGTCCGATCCCGACAGGCGCCTGGCACAGGCGCTCGCCGCCGGTCCCAGCGTCATTGCCGTGTCCGGCATCGATCACGCCTTTCCCGGCACCCGGCCACCCGGAAAACCGTTCTATCGGCCGCCGCACAACGATCCCAATCTGGCGCATCTGATCCGCTATCCAGCCGGCGTGGCCAGCTTGCCGGTGCTGGAACAGGCCGCCAGCGGCGAAGGCTTCATCAATCCTTCGCCGGAACGCAAGGATAGCGTTGGCCAACAGCGTGGCGTGTTGCGGCAAGTTCCGGCGGTGGCGATGATCGATCAGGACATGTTCCTGTCATTGCCGTTGGAAATGGTGCGCGTCGCGTTGGGCGAGGACAACCAGACCGAAGTCGAATTCGGTGCGCACGGCGTATCCCGCATTCATGTCGGTTCCTACAGTCTGCCGACGCTGCCGAATGGCGAGTTGATGCCGCACTTCGCGGCGATGCGCGACGAGCACTACGTATCCGCCGCCGATGTGCTGGCGGGACGCGTCGATGCGGATATTTTCAACGCCCGTCTGGTGCTGATCGGCTTCAATGTCAGCGGCTTGCAGGATCGCGTGGTCTCGCCATTGGGCGATAGTCTGCCCGGCGCGGAAGTCCATGTGCAGGTCATCGAAAGCCTGCTGGCCGGCGCCGCGCTGCAACGACCGCCAGAACTGGCGCAACTGGAAATCGCCGCGCTGGCCTTGAGCGGTCTGCTGTTGATCGGCGTGATCCCGGCGATGCGACCGCGCTACGCGATCGCCGTGTTCGCCAGTCTGGCCGGATTCTGGATTGTCGGCGGATACGCCGCTTTCCATTACGGACGCTGGCTGTTCGACGCCTCGGCCATCGTGCTGTTGTTGACACCGATATTCATCGCCTTGCTGAGCTCAACCTGGATCATCGTCGATGCTCGGCAACGCGATGCCGAGCGAGCCTTGCAGGCGACGCGCGAGGAAACCGCCCGCTTCAACGGCGAACTGGACGCCGCGCGGCGCATCCAGATGGGCTTATTGCCCAATCCGACCAGCGACTTCGCCGGCGAAACCCGTTATCAGGTCGCGGCCCTGCTGGAACCGGCGCGCGCGGTGGGCGGCGATTATTACGATTGCTTCGCGCTCGACACCGCGCGGCTGTGTTTCGCCATTGCCGACGTATCCGGCAAGGGACTGCCGGCCAGTTTGTTCATGGCGGTGGCGAAAACCCTGACCGGCGCGCTGGCCCGCCGCACCGCTGACCTGGGTCAGGCGATGCGCGAAGTAGAAGCTGAATTGAGTCGGGAAAACCCGGAATGCCTGTTCGTCACCGCGTTTGTCGGCGTGCTCGACGCCAATACCGGCCAGCTTGATTTTGTCCGCGCCGGCCATGACGCGCCGCTGCTGGCGCGCGCCGGCGAAATCAGCCGGGTTGACGCCGACGCCGCCTCGGGTCCGCCGCTGTGCGCGCTGGGCGACTATCCATATCAATCCGGCCGGTTCCAATTGCAAGCGGGCGACACCTTGTGTCTGTTCACCGACGGCGTCCACGAAGCCAGCAATGGTCGGACACTATTCGGCATGCCACAGCTCATCGAGATATTCGCCGCGCATGCGCCAAAGACGCCGATCGACCAGCAAGTCATGGCGATACGCGACGCGGTGCGTCGTTTCGAGGACGGTCAACCGGCCGCCGACGACCTGACCCTGCTGCTGCTGCGCTGGAATGGTCCTGAATCAGCGGCGCTTGATCAACCACCCGCCGCGGTCAGCGCACGCTGATTTCCACCCGGCGATTGATCGGATCGGACATGCCATCCGGGGTCGCCACCAGCGGCTCGCGTTCACCGCGATAGGCGGTCTCGATGACGGCATCCTCGATGCCCTCGGCGAGCAACAGCGCATGCACCGACTCGACGCGGCGCAGCGACAGTGCCTCGTTATCCGCGTCGCTGCCGACGCGATCGGTATGGCCGATGATGACAATCTCGGCGGCGGGGCGAATCGCGATTTCCTGTCGCACCTGTTGCAGCAGCGCCAGCGAATCCGGCAAGGGGATATCGCTCGCGGTATCGAAGTGCAGCATGAAACTGCGCCCGCGCGGCGGTAGCGCGGCCAACGCGGCGGCATAGCGCTGTTTGACCTCGGTTTCTAGGGCAGGTTGGGCGCGATGATAGCCACTGCGCTGCACGCTCTCGCCATACGGCCGATCAATCAGCGTCTCGCCCGCGGCATTGCGTATCACCACCGCGCTGGGTTTGCCATCCGGTGAAGGCAGCAAAACCACCCGCTCGCTGACGCATCCGGTCAATGCCAGCAGTGCCACGCTCGTCACCAGCCATCTTAGGCAGGTCACCGGGTGCATCTCAATCCACCTCCACGGTTGGTATCACCTCGATGACGAATTCGGTGCCGCGCACCCCGAGGATCGAGGACGGGGTCACGAACTCCACCGATTCCGGCGACTGCTTGGCGATCTTGCCGGTGGCCACTGACAGCGTGCCACGCTTGACACCGACGGATATCGCCCCGGCGTGGGTCTTGCTGTCGAATTTGAACTTGTCCAGCGTGATCAGGGAATTCGGCCCGGCTGACAACAAGGTGTTGTCCTTCAAGGTGACGCCGACCGAACCATCGGCACCGGTGCGCAACCGGTCCGCCGCATAGACCCGGGTGCCGGCACGGGCTTCGGTATTGCCCCCGGCCCGCTGAAGGCTTACCTGCCCCTGGCTGATCTTGATCATGCCGACGGCATCATTCGCTGTGACGCTGACGCTGACCGCGAAACAGGCGAAAATCCCCATCGTCAACTTTATGGCTGTACGCATCTTGTCCCCCGCCTCATTCATCGATATACCCGATTCTAGGCAAATTTCCGTGCCCGCGCGCTTTGCCGCGTTGCCGATGGTCATGGCGTGGATCGAGCGTAGCGCCGGCAACGGTGGCCTGGATGCCAGCCAGTCAATGCGCATGCAACTGGCCGCCGAGGAATTATTCGTCAACAGCATCCACCATGGCTATGGCGGCGAATCCGATGCCGACATCGAACTGGCGTTGGATATCGACAGCGAGCGGGCAACGTTAACCTTCATCGACCACGCCCCGCCATTCAACCTGAATGACGCCGCGCCGCTGTCCGCCAGCGCGGAACGCATCGGCGGCGTCGGGCTTAATCTGGTGCGCGCGCTGACCAAGGCGATACGCTATCGGCGCGAATTGCACAGCAACGTCACGATGCTGGATTTTCCCGCCCCCGCGCAACATCGCCAGACTGAATGAAATCATGGTCGGAACCTATTTCCGACAATTTCACTCGGCCTTTACTTTCAGCGTCCGCCCCCCTATTCTGACGCAATGCTTTCAGTCTCATTACACTTCTATCAGCTATGTCGATCACCATCAAAAACGCCCAGGAAATCGAAAAAATGCGCATCGCCGGCCGATTGGCGTCGGAAGTGCTGGACTACATAACGCCGTTCGTCAAACCCGGCGTCACCACCGGCCAACTCGACAAACTCTGCCACGATTACATGGTCGATGTGCAAGGCTGCATACCCGCCCCGTTGCACTACGCCCCCCCGGGTCATGCGCCTTACCCCAAGTCGATCTGCACCTCGGTCAACCATCAGGTCTGTCATGGCGTGCCGGGCGAGAAAAAACTCAAACCCGGCGATGTGGTGAATCTCGACATCACCGTGATCAAGGAAGGCTGGCATGGCGACACCTCGCGCATGTTCTACGTTGGCGAACCGAATATCCAGGCCCGCCGGCTGACCGAAATCACCTACGAATGCATGTGGAAAGGCATCGCCATGGTGCGCGCCGGCGCGCATCTGGGCGATATCGGCGCAGCGATCCAGAAATATGCCGAAATGAATGGCTACACCGTGGTACGCGAATTCTGCGGCCACGGCATCGGCGAAAAATTTCATGAGGAACCGCAAGTGCTGCACTACGGCAAAGCCGGCAGCGGACCGGTACTGGAAGCCGGGATGATTTTCACCGTCGAACCGATGATCAACGCCGGCCGGAGGGATATCCGCATGCTCGGCGACGGCTGGACCGTGGTAACCAAGGATCACGCGTTGTCGGCACAGTGGGAGCATACCGTCCTGGTCACCGAAACCGGCTTCGAGGTACTGACGTTGTCCGCCGGATCGCCCGCCATACCGGCGTTCATTACTGCCGCCAACGCCACGCCCGCCGCCGTCATCGCATGACCCCTGATTTCGCCCGCGTGGCGGTCTGGCGCGATGACTTGGCGCGGGCGCGCGGCCAGATGTTTCAAGCCTATCTTGCGCAGCCAGCCGCGCATACCCTGCTGACCGGTCTGAGCCGCTTGTGCGACCAGACCCTGAAGCAGATCTGGACCGCCCATGATCTGCCCGAAACCGCCACGCTGGTCGCGGTCGGCGGCTATGGGCGCGGCGAGCTATACCCGCAGTCCGATGTCGATGTGCTGATTCTGTTCGACAATGATCTTTCGCAGGCCGATCGCGCCCGCTTCGAACCGCTGATCGCCCTGCTCTGGGATGTCGGCCTGCCGATCGGGCACAGCATGCGCAGCCTGTCCGAATGTCTCGCGGAAGCGGCACAGGATGTCACCATCCAGACCAATCTGCTCGAATCGCGCTGGCTGGCCGGCGATCGCCAGTTGTTGCGGCGCATGCAAACGCAACTCGACCAGCAAATCGACCCGGCGGCGTTCTTCCAGGCCAAGTTTCTCGAACAAAAGGTCCGGCACGGCCGGCATACCGATGTCGCGTTGTTGCTGGAACCCAACCTGAAAGACAGCCCGGGCGGCCTGCGCGATATCCAGACCTTGATCTGGGTGGCACGCGCCGCCCACCTCGCCGAAAACCTGGCTGGGCTGGCGCGTCAAGGACTGCTGGGCGCCGCGGACGCGCGCAAAGCCAGCGCCGAATTGCGCTTCCTGGCCAACCTGCGGATCCGCGTGCACCTGATCGCCAATCGCCGCGAGGACCGTCTGCTGTTCGAGTTCCAGGAACGCGTCGCGCAAGGCATGGGCATCGCCCGCGTCATCGACACCGGTCCGCACCAGCGACGCGCTTCGGAGCGCCTGATGCAGCGCTACTTCCAGGCCGTCCGCCATATCCGGCTGGTCAATGAACTGGTGCTGGGCGAATTGCGTTTCCGCTTGCTGCCGCCGGTCGCCGAGCGACCGCTGACGACCAGCACCACCTATGCCAAGGACTTTCAATTGGTCGGCAATTTGCTAGATGCCAGCGAAAATCTGTTCGAAGCCAAACCGCAACTGCTGCTGGAAACCTTTCTGATCCTGGCCCAAGAGCCTGGCGTCAGCGGCTGCACGCCGCGCCTGCTACGCGCCCTGGCGCGCGCCGGACGCGACATCGACTCGGCATTCCGGCGCAATGTGGAAAACCAGCGCCGCTTCATCAGCCTGCTGCGTCAACCGAAAGGTGTTACCCGCGCCATGCGGCTGATGCATCGACTGGGCATCCTCGGCCGCTACCTGCCGTTGTTCGGCCGCATCACCGGCCAGATGCAGCACGACCAGTTCCATATCTATCCGGTCGACGAACATGTGTTGATGGTATTGCGCAATCTGCGCCGCCTGGCGGTCTCGGAGTACGCCCACGAATTCCCGCTGGCGCACCGCCTGATCAACGAGTTCGAACGTCAGGAAGTGCTGTTGCTGGCCGCCTTGTTCCATGACATCGCCAAGGGCCGCGGCGGCGACCACTCCAGCCTGGGCGCCCTCGATGCGCGCCGCTTCTGTCGGACGCATGGCCTCAGCCAGACCGACAGCGAATTGATCGTCTGGCTGGTGGCGCAACATCTGACGCTGTCGCAGACCGCGCAAAAGCAGGATCTTTCCGATCCAGAAGTGATTGCCGCGTTCGCCGCGCGCTGCGGCGACGTGCGCCACCTGACCGCCTTGTATCTGCTGACCATGGCCGACATTCGCGGCACCAGTCCGAAAGTCTGGAATGCCTGGAAGGACAAACTCACTCGCGAGTTGTATCTGGCCGCCCGGCAGGTGCTGGAAGGCAACGCGCCGCGCACCGACGACATCGAGGAAAAGAAGGAACAGGCACGCGCGCAACTGCGCCTGTACGGCTTTGCGCCGGGCAGCGAGACAGCGCTGTGGAATCTGCTCGACGACATCTACTTCCTGCGTCAGGACGCGCGCGACATCGGTTGGCAGACTCGCCGCCTGCTACCGCTGCTCAATGCCGGTCTGGCCGATCAGCAGGCCATCGTGCGGGCGCGCCTGGCGCCGGTCGGCGAAGGCGTCGAGGTCATGGTGTTCGCGCCGGATAGACAGGCGCTGTTCGCCCGCATCTGCGCGTTTTTCGCGCGTCTAGGCTACAGCATCCTGGCGGCGCGTATCCACACCACGCGTGACGGTCGGGCGCTGGACACCTTCTACGCGGTCGATCCTGAACATCCGCAAGTGCCTTACCGCGATTTTCTCAATTACATCGAACATGAACTGGCGGCGGAGCTGATGCGCCAGGAAGCTTTGAGCGCCACCTCCGGCGGACGGCTGCCACGCCGACTGAAAGCCTTCCCGCTGGAGCCCGAGGTCAGTCTGGCACCCAGCGACAACCGCCGCGAGGGCGCCCTGCCCGACTATGTTCTGACCCTGACCGCCGGCGATCGCCCGGGTCTGCTGGCGCAGGTCGCTCTGATCCTGCATCGCCACGGCGCCAGCGTGATTACCGCCCGGATCAACACCCTGGGCAGTCGCGCGGAGGATGTGTTCGTGCTCGAAGGCGAAGCCCTGGAACGATCCTCGGTCCGGCTCGAACTGGAACAGGCGCTGTCCGACGTGCTCAGGGTGTAGATCGGGCCGTGCCGCTGAACAGCGGAATCAAGGTTCAAGGCAGCCATGCTCGCGCCCAGACATCCAGATGGTCTTCCAGCATCCAGTTGCGCTCGACATGGTCGCGCAATGCATCGCCTTGCTTGGCCAGCGCATCCAAATCAGCCACGTGGGAGCGGACGGCATCAATCCAGTCCTTGTAGCGGTTCTTCACCCGAGTTACCGGAAAATCGCCGCGATACGGGGTTATGTCGGAACAAATCACCGGCCAACCAAGAATGCCGTATTCCAGGAGCCGCAAATGGCTCTTGGCATGGTTGAACGGTACATCTTCGAGCGGCGCCAGAGCCAGATCGAGATTCAAACTGGCGAGACGAGCCGGGTACGCCTCAACAGTGACCGAAGCCATGAATTCGACGTGTTGACGCACCCCTTGCGGGCAAAGTCCCATGAACACCCATTCAATTTCATCCCTGGTCGCCAGCACCACATCGCGGATCAGGGCCAGATCACCATCATGCGAGACACTGCCGGCCCAGCCAACGCGCGGTTTTCGCCCTTGACCGCGCTTCGAGGTGATATCGCCCCAGACGGCCCGCTCCAGATAGTTCGGGACGACCCGGATATCCGGGTTGAAGCCGCGATACTGCTCGGCGAGGTAATCGGTGGCGACGACAAACCGGTCGCACAGGCCGAGCGCCTTGCGTAAACGCTTGTTGAGACCTTTGACATCGACGTTCTTGCGCAATTGATTGTTCAGTTGCACATTGGTGATCAGATCATCGAGCTCATAGACGCGCAGAGCCTGGGTATGGCGGGAATATTCCTCCATCACCTCGATCTGCGACCAACTGATCTGTCGTTGCATGATCAAGGTATCCGGCGACAGGCGCTCAAGCTCCGGAATACTCAGATGCACCAGGGTGTCCCAGCCCTGGACCAGTCCGGCGCTTGTCAACGCGCGCAGCGGAGCGATGATGCGGTATTCGCCGCAGCCGTTGCGGTCTCCCGGGTGCGCCAGGACTCGCGGCAAGGGACGTACCTCCGGGTCCTGAAGCAGCCAAGGGGCGATCTCGATATCGAATGGATCGCCCGACAATGTCAGATTGCGGTTATAGGCCGGATCAAAGGCGATGCGCCTGCCCCAGCGTGAGAACATGACGCGCTCGGCCGGGGTCGATTTGTGCAATGCGTTGCTGTTGACGGCCAAAGCCTTGCCCTGGTCGTCGGGCTCGGCCGGCGGTGGCGTCATATGTTCCTGCAGCAAAACCGCATAGGGCGTCCATACGACACGTCTTTCCGCCCGCCATGCCTTGAGGCAGTAGTCGACATCGCTGTAGCCGCCGGCGAGGTCGGTTTCATCGAAACCGCCTAGCTCATCGAACAGTTCTTTCTCCGTCAGCATGCAAGTTGCCGACACAGCGGATGGATTGTTCGGCGCCTGGAGTTGACCAAAGTAGCCCAGAGCATCATGCGGCGCATGCAAATCATGCAGCCCGGCTGGGCTGCCGCCCAACCCCAGGATGTAGCCGGCGAAGGAAATCTTGCCGTCAAGGCCGACGGTCTTGGCCCCGACCACGCCAACATCGGCCTGTACAACGTAGCCCAGCATCTCGTCTAGCCAGTCTCGACGAAACGGGGCGATGGCGTCGGACAGGAACAGCAGATATTGTCCGCGCGCCGCTCTGGCGCCGGCGTTGATCAAGGCCGGCAGATTCGCGCCTCGCGGCTGAGTGATCACTTGTATGGCATCGTTATTCATGCCTCGCAGGCTGCCGAGGAAGGACCGGGTATCCGCATCGTCGCTGTCCTGATCCACAACGATAATCTGCCATTTCTTGTGATCGGTATTTTCGACGATGGCGCCGACGCAGCGTTGCAAGTAGGAACCGCCGTTCAGGGTGGGGATGATTATCGAGACGGTTTCTTCACCGCTTACCCGATAACGGACGTGGAAGGTGCCGACGGGGAAATCGTTTGCCTCGATGTCGACCGCCAGCTTCAGGCGGTCGCAGTGAGCGGCCAACGCAGTTTTCCGGAGATCGATGATTTCCTCGTCGGACAACTGGTTTTGACCACTATCCGCCGTCCGGTGATAGAGCACGTCGGCTATATGGCCGAACCCCCGAGCGCCGACGGCTTCGAAAGCACGCAAGGTCAGGTCGTACAGCTCGATGCCCTCGAAAGCTTGGTTCATCCCGGCCAGACGCTCCAGCAAGTCACGCCGAAACAGGAGACCGGCGCCCAGTGCGTATGGCGCCGAACGAAGCATTTCGATCGAGAAATCCAGCTTGAAATAGGGATGCTCGGTTTCGCCTGTCCCGCTCAGATTATCCTCATCCGGGTAGACCACTTCCCATTCAGGATGCCTGCCGATACTTTCCGCCAAGGTGCGCAGGGCGTGGGGCGCCAGGCAATCGCCAGCGGCCATGATCGCGAACCAGTCGAAATTTCCGTCCCGAATGACACGATTGAGGGAGTCGCAGAAACCCTTGCTGGTCAAGGTCAGCCAGCGCAACTCTTCGGTATCGATGAATCCAGGCGGCGCCGGAGTGCGCGACAGTATGCTGACCGTCCAGCGAGAGTATGTCTGCCCAGCGATCGATTCCAGCGTCCGCGCCAAGGTATCGACTTGGTCATCCGGCAAGGAAATGACCAGGTGGAATTTCGGATGGGGTTGCCGCCATTCCGGATTTTCATCAAGCGGAGCGGACGCATCCCGCTCGGAAGCACGGGAGGACTTCCACAGTTGGTAGCGGACATCGGCTGGCGACGTTACCGACTGCGTCGACTTCAGTTTGCTGGCCATGACCTCTCGGACGTGGCTGGGCAAGCGCGCAGCGGTTACTTCCAGGAAGCCCTTGACAAAATCGAAGCCATGTTGATCTCCACGAGCCCAAACTTCGCGACATCTGGCCTGGGTATGATCAATCAATGCCTCGATGTGCTGCCAGGAATATTGCTGCTGCTGATCGATTCTCGCCACGGCGTCGCCCAGACTGGAGCGCGCCTTGATCAACGCGTCCGGCTCGTGCGCCAACGCGATCCCCCCCTCGGCCAGATGCGGATCATCCGCCTTGGGATACCAATAATCGGTAGCAACCAGCAAGACCGGGCAACCGCAGGCAAGCGCCTCGGTGATGATGGCCGATGGCTCGTAACAATACAGCGCCTCGGCGCCGCGCAGGATGGACGCGATTTCTTCCGGCGGCCTGGGAATGTCTTGGCAAAGGCTGGTCTGCGACGCATGCTCCGGCCGCACCTTGCCACCAAAAGCAAGGTATTTGTGGGCATAGAAGCATCCACCATGACGCTTGCCATCATCGGGGTTGTCGAGGTTATTGAATATTCGAGTATCGACGCTCGGGATATTCAACGCACTGCCCTGCATGCCTTCCGGCAGGCACCAGATGTTGTAATAGTAGATCAGGTCATCTTTTGGGAACGTCGTATCGCCGCCAAGATGACCGGGACGGTTGAGCAACCAGCGCGCGGTCACCGGGGTCGCAAGCGGGCTTCCGGAAATCACCTCCGGATACAGAGCAATCGGGAGGCGTCCAGTCTGATAATGATTGCTGACGATTTCCTGCGTCAGACGCGGCGTTCGAAGGTATCCAGAGACAACTTTGGCGTTGACCAAATAGGCTTCCATGCCGAGTTCGTTCAGCGCGTGGCACAGGTAATGCAGGCATCGAATCCCGGCGGAGGTATGCCGGTAATCCGCCGAATAAATATAATAGGGCGATCGGGTCGCCCGAAACAGACTGAGTTTATGTCCTGGATTCAAACTTGGTTCAACCCGAAATCAATGGGAGATTTTCGCCTCAAGGAGATTCGCGCCTCAACCGACATACACCAAAACTTGCGTTTTGGCATCGGCATATTTTGCGATCTCGTTCACAATATCGTTCTTGTGAAATACCGACGTCACCAAAATAACATCCGGAGCAAGTTCGGAAATCATCTTGTAGGAATAAACCTGATGGCCGGATACCGATTTTCCTTGAACCGAGCCACTGCGATCGAGAAAACCGATCATGGTGCCCCTGCCGACATCCGGATCGGAGAGGATCTCGACAGAAAGCGGTGTCGCCGGGGCGATCATGACACGCTTGCCGGCCAGTGACCAGGCGCTATCGCCCTCCATGGTCCCCGCTTTGACTCTCAGCGGCCCGGTCGCAAATAACGTGTGCTCGCTCGCCGCTGGCTCGTCACCGTTGCGGAAATCTTGCAGGTGCAAGAGCGGATCGCCGACTTTGTACTCCGGTTCCAGCAACTTGATTCTGTCCAGAACCTGTTGCATCAGATTGCGGCCATTCTGAATCACGACCGAAAGGAAAGATTCCGTGAAATGAACAGCAGTCAGGCCATGTCTTTTCAACAAAAGATAGGTCTTGGCATACGCATCGATATGTTCGGAATAATCGTAAACACCGCGCTCAAACTGATGTTTATACTTGTCGGCCAGCGGAAAAAAATCGAATCCTAGATAAATTTTCTGCGGACGGATTGCCAGCATCGAATAGACAAAACCAGCCACATCGTCCTCGCCGCAGTTGCCGTCGGAAAATATGTATTTCACCGCAAGCATGCCGCGACCCTGGCTGCCCGCCACTGAATAACGGGCCAAATTTTCGATCACTTTCAAAAACTTGTCGCTTTTCTTGATTTTCCGGTATGTGGAGGGCGTACCGGCATCAAGCGAAACAATCAGCCATGAAATGGTGCCGTCAGCCAAGGCATCGAAGATCGATTGCCGGTACCTGAGGCCATTCGAATAGAGGCGCACACGGATGGCGCGCGACTTGAAATAATCAAGATATCGATCCAGATCCTTGAGCAGGCTCGGCTCGCCACCGTTGAAATCGACGCAGGAATCCCAATCCACCACCTCCGGGGCAAAACGCTCAAGAATCGACAAGGCATCATATCGTGCATTCTTGAAATTATCCGCCTGAGTAAATCCACAGAAGCTGCAGCGCAAATTGCATGTACTGAAGTGAGCCAGGTCGATGAAGCCAAGGTTTTCAAAACCAACATCCTTGAATTTTTTGTGTTCGACTTTCAGGCACTTCTTGCAACTGATATCGCTATGGTCATCGTTGAGTTTCTGGAACAGTTCCTTGCGTTTGTCGACGATCATTTCCCGGGTAATTTCCAGGCCTTCGGCCTCATCCACGGTCCAATAGAACGGTGAAACCATCACACTGAAACAACATGCACGGATGCCATCCGGCCCCAGCCTCAGGCCGCTTTCGATTCGAGAGCATGTCTTCACGACATCGTCGGCAGCGAATTTCATGGCGCCATCATCTCCTCAATGGACAATATTTCTATTAATGAATCGCGCATGTATCGTTGCTTTCGGTAACTGTCGAACCAGGCTGACAATCTTCGACGAACATGTCCGACGACCCATGCAGGTCAGCCAACTCCTTCCACGAGATCATCGGCATGGCGGTCGAGTCGAGACGTAACGAAATCATTTTCTTGATACCGTCTTCATGATCCCGCTCGCTGCTCAGGATAATCGCATCGATCGATTTCTCAAGCGCTCCAAGTTGTGCGTGGGGCAAGACCGGCACGCCGAAAACACAGGCGCCGATCCGAGCCGGGCTGGAATCGACACACGCCACGACTTCGACACCGGACCGCAAGGCATCCAGCACCAGCAGATAGGCCGTAAACATGCTGCCGACGATCACCACCCGTTCAAGGCCTTCATTGCGCGAGAAAAGCGTCCGTCCCTGGTGGATGGCGCGCAGCCAGGCCCGGTAAGCACGTCGCGCCCCACCCCTGGCCTCGACCAGATCCAGCCCGACCAAAGTCTCCGCGGAAAGCGTTGTGTCCAATCCCAACCCTGCCAGCAATATCTCGAAAGGCAGCGCCGCATCGACCGCTCTGGATTCCACCTGAACAGACCTGACCCAGCTCGATCTGAGGCTGCTTACTGCGTCCAGCAATATCTTGTCGGAAGGCTGCCGGGGATTTTTGAACAGGAAATCCTGGGCTTTGAAGCGTGCCGAGAAACCATGGATCGATGCGGCGTATCGCTGCAGATTGGCATCGCGGCGACTCTTCTTGAGCAAATGTTGCGCGACCTCGACCAATTCGACCAAAGGAGCGCTCTGGTCGACATTCCTGGACTCCTGTCCGACATGTTGCCGATATTTGAGCAAGGGATCACCCAGCATGGCGACGGGGTGTCGCATATTGAGCAGGAACAGCACGCCGATGTCGCCACTCGAAACATATCTCGGTTGCGCTGCCCTGACGATCGGGCCGCTGCGCTTTACCAGCGCATCACGCCTGAACATGCAGGTCGGGGTCGGGAACCACAGCTTTTCGTCCAGATAGGTCGGGATATAGTCGCCTGCGCTAAAAACCCGATCTTCTTCAAAGTCATATAGTTTCGGCTGTATGGTCTGCCCGATATCGTCTATCAGACCAACATTGGTTGCGACGCAAGCCAGTTCGGGATGCGCGGCAAAAAAATGCATCTGGCGCTCGACCATCGTCGGCTCCAGAACATCGTCATCGTGCGTTGCCAGAAAATACTCTCCCCGGCTCATCCACAGCCCACGATTGAAATTGAAGCTCGCATTGCATCCCGGGGGCTGCCTGACGTAAGTCAATCTCGAATCCTTATAGCCAAGGACCAGATCCGCCGTCTGGTCCTGGCTATGGTTATCAAGAACCAATAGCTCGAAATCGGAATAGGTTTGCGACAGGATGGAATCCAGAGTTTCGCGCAGATAGCCGCTATTTCCTCTGTTATAAGTCAGCAAGGCGATTGTGAGCTTGACGTGTGCCATGTGTATCGTGACCCGAAGTTTGACGCCTGCCACACCTTCATGGTGCGGCAACCAAGGACTTCCAAGATAAAACATTGAGATACGCCTTGGTCTGCTCGCGCAACACCCTTCGCAGACTTTCCTCGTGATCCCGTTCGCTGCTCAACACCACGGCATCAATACCGACGGCACATTCGTCGAACCGGGCAATGTCGACAACCGGCACACCGAACACCTCATGCCCGACCCGCGCCGGACTCGAATCCAGGCAACAGATCACCTCGACGCCGCACCGTTGCGCCGCGAGGACAATGAGGTAGGCGGTGAACATGCTGCCCATGATCGCGATCCGCCGCAGTCCCGGAGCATCAAAGAACAGCGACCGACCACATTGCAGCATTCGCACCCATTGCCGGTAGGCGGCCTGGCTGCCACCGCGCGGCGGGATGATACATAGTCCTTCCATGGCTGTGGCCGGAATCGTCATCCCGTAACCCATCTCGGCCATCAGGACCTCAAACGGCAGCACCACATCCATGCCCCGCCGTTCCGGTGGAACCGCCTTCTCCCAACGCCGCTTCAGTGCGCGCAAGCGCCTGGCAAGCGCCACGCCCGACATGCGGAAAAGACTATCCTGGGACTGGTAACGCACTGTGAAGGCAGCCACCAGGGGTAGCAGCGACAGGAGTTGCCGATTCTCCCGCCGCGCGCGCAGCAGCTTGCCCGCGTAATCCGCGAGGGCTACAAGTGGAGCGCTCTGATCGACGTTGCGAGACTCCTGGCCGCCATGCTGGCGATAACGCAGCAAGGGCTCGGCCAATATGGCGACGTCGCCCCTGACATTCAGCCTGAACAGCCCGGCAATATCTCCGCTTGGGAAATAGGTGGCCCCTGTTTTTTCAGTGAATCCGCGCCGCCTGGAAACAACAGCATCGCGCCTGAACAGCAGTGTCGGCGTCGGGAACCACAGTTTTTCCTCAAAATAAGACTTGATATATTCGCCGGGATAGAAATAGCGGATGTCCTCCATTTCATACAAGCGCTGCTGCTGCCGCAGACCCCGGGTGTCGATGAGGCTGACATTGGTCGCCAGGCAAAGCAAGTCGGGATGAGCCGCGACGCAGGCCATCTGCCGCTCCAGCATGCGAGGCTCCATCACATCGTCATCGTGCGTGGTCAGCAAGTATCTGCCCCGACTCATCCGGAACGCCGCCCTGATACTGTCGGCCGGGGTTCCGCCCGGGGGCAGGCGGACATAAGTCAACCGCGCGTCCTTATAGGAGAGCACAAGTCTGGCCGTTTCGTCGGTGCTATGGTTGTCGATGACGAGCAGTTCGAAATCCGTATAGGTCTGAGCCAGGATGGCGTCCAGGGCAGTGCGCAAATAACCGCTCGCGGCACGGTTGTAGGTCTGTAGCGAGATGCTGACCAGCGGCGGCGTCATCGGGCGAACGCACGGATAGCCGCAATGACATGATCTTGAGCGGCATCATCGAGGTGCGGCCACATGGGCAAGCTGAGCACCTCATCCGCCAAGCTTTCCGCGACGGGGAAAGCGCCGCGCTGGTGCCCCAGATCAAGGTAGGCTGCCTGCAGGTGGGGCGGAATCGGGTAGTGCGTCTGCGTCTGGACCCCTCGGTTCGCCAACCACTCGGTCAGTGTCGCCCTTTGAGTCGTTCGAATAACGTAGAGATGCCAGACATGGTCATTGCCCGCCGGCACTTCCGGCAGGACAAGAGCGGTGTCCGCCAGCCCCTGTCTGTAGCGGTCCGCCAGCCTTTTTCTACTTGCATTCCAGCCATCCAGATAGCGCAGTTTCACCCCAAGCACGGCGGCCTGGATCGGATCCAGGCGACTGTTGAAACCGCGCTCCTCATGGACATATTTCCGGCACGAACCATAGTTGCGCAAACGTCGCAGCCGTTCCGCCAGCTCGGGGTCGTTACAGGTCACCGCGCCGCCGTCGCCCATTGCGCCCAGATTCTTGGTCGGGTAGAAACTCCAAGCGACCGCATCGCCATGCGCGCCAATCCGGCGGTCTCCGTAATACGCCCCATGGCACTGGGCGGCATCCTCAAGCACCTTCAAGCCATGACGCTTTGCCAAGGCGATGATCGCATCCATATCGGCGGGCATACCGTAGAGATGCACAGCTAATATTGCCTTGGTCCGCTCCGTCAACGCGGCTTCAATCCGCAGCGGATCGATCAGAAAGCCGGGCAGTGATGGTTCGACAGGTACCGGGATAGCGCCACAGTGACTGACGGCCAACCAGGTCGCGATAAAGGTGTGGGATGGAACGATCACCTCATCGCCGGGCCCGATTCCCATTGCCCGCAAAGCCAGATGCAGCGCATCGAGACCGCTGCCCACGCCGATGCAGTGGGTCGCCCCGGTATAGACGGCAAACTCACGTTCGAATGTCTCCACTTCCTCGCCGAGGATGAAGCGCGCGGATTCGACTACACGCCTGATGGCGTTGTCGACGGCTCCGACCAGCTCCGAATCGGCACAAGCCAAATTGACAAAGGGCACGTCCAGGCAGCATCCAGACTTCATGTCGTCAGGCCCGATAACCATACTGCTGCATCAGGGGTGCGCAAATTTCATGGACGATCGATTTGTAAACCTGGTCCAGATCAGTCAGTCTCCTTGTCAAATCGACCGGACGCCCATACTTGGGCGAATACCAAGGATCGTTCACCTCGAAGTCATCAACGGTCAATCCAGCCTCGGAAAAACCGGACACGGACAGGAACGCGGCGAGCCCCCCCATTTCAGCCGGGTCCGACAGGTTTTCATATTTTACCCAGTACAGTCTTCCCGAACGGTAGAGCGCATCCAAACCTTCGTATGTATCAGCGTATTCGCGCGCAATTGCCCTCGCCTTGTCGGGTCCGAACCTCTCGTTCGGGCATTCACGCTCGAAGACCTGCTGCCGTGATCTGACGACGTCGAAAGGATGGCGCAGGACCACGACATAACGCGCCTGTCCGCTCAACAGCTCGTCCACGAGAGGTAAAACCGGCGTCAACAATGGGTCTTTGAGGGCCAGCACCGAGGGTCGACCGAGATGGTCGTACAGGTGCGCCAACGACGTCGACACCAATGAACGCATGTGTTCACGAAACGCATCTCGGGATGGAAAGAGAAATTGCGTATGGACTTCCCATTTGATCAGACCAACCCGATACACCTTGAGAAGCGCCGTCAGGTAGCTTGACTCACCGGCATAATCGTTGATGTCCCGGGAAGTGCACATCAGCGAATAAACCAGGGTTGTCCCTGACCGGGGTGCCCCGCCGACGAAAACAATAGGAATATTCAAAATAATCCGCGCTCAATGAATAATTCGAAACCGAACACAAACCGACTAACCGACTTCACCAAAAGCATCTACAACCAACAAATCATCCGAAACCGACATGACATGACTTCTAATCTCGTCGAAATGCCGACTGGCCGTAACCAAAACCACTTTGGCAGCAACATCTGAAATCATGGCTGGGCTTGAAATCACATAACCCCAAAAGGATTGGCCTTGCTTGGACACATCACCATCGACAAGCAATGCAATATCGCAGTTTGACAGAGTCGTAAATCTGAACAGCCAATTCAATTCATTCCCTGCCCCGTAGACAATGATCCGCGCGCCTAATTGATGCAACTTGAGCAGCACTCTATTAGCTTGGGCACATTTGGATAATTTTTCTTCAGAATCATCAAAATATTCTGTCTTTAGGACCGACTGTGCCCGGGCATGAAGGTGATCTTTGACATGGTTTTTCAAATATCTGTCTGGCAACTCATCCAGCCAATCGAAGAAGCCCTGTTCCTTGAAATCCAGATCGCATTCCATGGACCTGGATTCGTAAGGAATGTCCCACCCGTAAATTTTTGAATCGTAAAGATGCTCTGACTTACGCTGTAGAAATCGGCATTCGGCGCAAGGCGCATGCGGGGTTCCGTTTCTGATCGACTCCTTAAGTCGCCTGACCTCCTGGCCCTCTAGAATATTGGACAACTTCGTCTCAAAGACATTACCGACCACCAGTTTGGCGCCGCAACACGGCCTCACGTCACCGTTTGCATTGATGATCAAAGGCCCGTGTTTTTCGAGTTGCGGGCATTCGAACGCAGCACCCATGCTTTCCGGCACGCTGTCGCCCACGAAAAAGTCTGGGGGACGGTTGAATGGGACACTTAATTTATCAGCCAATGTCATTGCCTTGGCGAGAATCATGTTCGCCAACTTTGGGTAGTGAAACAGGGACTGCTTGCTCATCCCCTGTACTCCGGCGAATTCCATGTGATCACAAAAAACTGCGGCCCCAATTTTATGTGCGAATCGCACCACATCGAGCAAGGAAAAAATATTCGATTTCATCAACACCACACCCAACGATATGTTGATGTGCTTTACACCGATTTCTTGCAGGCCATGGCGCAAATTCTCAATATTTTCCATCACACTGGAAAGGAAACCAGGCCTTCTTATATACGCATATTCGATATGATTTGTCGTGTCTATGGAAATCGTGATATCTACCCTGGACACATTTTCCAGAAAAGAGAGACTACCCCCATCCAGCAACGAGCCATTCGTGACCTGTGAAAAACCAATGTTACTGTTCCTTCTCAGGAAGTTGCCCATTAATTTCGTCTTGCCTGCCACTTCCGGGTCAGCCAGAAACTCGCCGAACCCGGTCAAGCTGACTGCAGAAGCAAAATCGGTCACCTCCTCCAGCATTCTGGAAAACAATGCGTCCGACATGCATTCCCTATTTGCAAGATAAGCCTTTGCGGATTCCTTGTTGCTCCAAGAACACATTACACAGCGGTAATTACACCGTTCGCTTGTCTGAAATACAACGACCGGCCTGTAAGTTTCGTTCATCCTGCCACCTGAATAGTAATTCCCCCATCCTGGTCACAGATCGGGAATAAAAAAGAGCGGAATCATGGAAGTGTCAAACACCATGACATCAGATTTTCACCGCAACCATGATTATCCAATTATTGGCCTGCCCGAAAAAATCATTATTCATTGTCGCAAACCTGAAATCACGATAGGTGCCGGCAAACTCACCGATCAGGTCATCCTTGTCCACAAAACACCGCATGACCGTATCGTTTCTGATCCCGTATGGATCATCAAGGATAAGCCGATAGCCTGGTGCCAATTCCGCGGAAGCTTTGAATATGAAATTATCGGGCGTAGGAATCGACATAATGATCAATGCGCCAGACTTCGATACTCTGGCGAACTCTACGACATGCGCCGAATATTCGATGGAATTGTTCTTCTCCCCCATGTAATAAGAGGAATTCCACGACATCAGGATGTCGACTTCATCATCATCAAAAGGCAGCTGCCCGCAAACCCCTTTGCGCATCGTGACATTTAAACCGTAGCGTGCCATCTTTCTCGTTGTCGACAGGCAGATTTCCTCAGTCAACTCGGTACCGAATAGCTTGAGCCCGAGATCGTGCATGGCCAGAAAATTCATGCCATCACCACAGCCGACGTCCAAAAGCGTTTTACCGCTCAGGCCATAGTCCCGCAAATTAAGATTCGGATAGCGCCCCCGAAAAATCCTCACCACGGCCTCGTTGGGAAAAACGCTGCCTTTCTCGCGCTCAAGATAGAACCTTGTATATGAATCTTGAATCATGGTTGCCGAATCATGTTCGTGTGGTCATGCCGAGCGACGATTCACGCGCGATTCACTGTGGCGGTGAACTCGCCGTAATCTCTGATGTAGTCACTTTCGTCATAATGGCGGGAGGCCAGAACCATGCAGACGGAACCTGACGAGAAATTATCCAGTTCGCGCCAAGTCATGGGGCATAGATACAGGCCATTGTACGAACGGTTGAGGTGGACGCGCTTTCGCTCCAGACCGTCGTCTATCACCACATCGAAGCTCCCCGACATGGCAATGATGAATTGATGCAATTGCTTGTGTGCGTGACCGCCACGTTCCGCACCGCCCGGTACATCGTACAGATAGTAGACACGCTCGATCTGAAAGGGCACATGCCGCCCCCCCTCGATGAACGTCAGATTGCCGCGGTGATCCGCGATCTTGGGCAAGCCCAACAGCCTGCAATCGGCCAAAGCCATATTTTCTCCTTTAACCGCTCAACCGTGACAGCACGGAAACATTTCGGCACGACTGACCAGAGGCGAGACCCAGCTCTGAAGATTGTCCCAAGCAGAGCAGCGCTTCCTGGAAATTCAGTTGATAGCCGTCGTAGCACGCGACGCTTGCGGCAAAACCTTCCTTTTGCGCCATCAAGGTCGTGTTGAGGAATATCCCGTTCTCTTGGCTGGATATGCCGAAATCCAGGTAACGGCAGCCCCCCTTGTAACGTTCGACCAGATTCGTGACGAGGACATCCATTCCTCGCCGGGGGCGTCCCTGGTCATTCACCACCATGTACTGGACGTGGGCAACCACCGCGGACAGATAAACAATGGCGCCACCAAGCAAATGGCCTTCGCCATCCTCAAGTTGCATAGTCTCGATCTGCTTCGGGAAAGCCGCTGCCAGGCGGCGCATCTCGGCGGTCGTGTGAACGGCCGGCACGCCGTAACGCGCGCGCAGATTCCGGTCGATCTCGCCCATCAGCACAGCCGGATCGTCGACCTTTCGGACGACTAGTCCGAGACCGATGCCTCTTTTGGCGCCGTTCCGTTTCTTTCCAGGTATGTCCGTGCTCGCCATATCGATGGCGGCGGAAGGTCCCCGAGCAACCAGTTTCGCGCCACATCGAAACAGCGCGTACAAGTCTTCTTCGGCGGGTCGGGCATGGTAGATGTGGGGCACCGGCTTGTAGAGCAAACCGGTAAAGCCCTCCGCTGCGTAGTGTCGGCACATGACGAAAAAGCAGCCCAGCATCAGCTCCGCCCCCATCCGATGGTCTGAGATGATCCCCCCATAAGTCAGACCGCCATGCGAGCGAACCTCGGCCCCATGAACCGATGCGGGCATGACGGCCAACAACTGCTCGTCGACAAAGAACAGCAGTGAATGGTCTTCGAAGCGGTCCGCGTGATAGTCCATATAGTCCCGGTCAAACAAGAACGTGGCATTGCGGGACATCCTGACCTGGCGATTCCAAGCCTTCAAATCCGATAGTCGGTAACGGCGCGCCGTCAGCATCAGCCCGTCACTCTTTCAGCGACCCCAAGTCCGCCATGGCCGAATCCGTTGCCGCTGTAGAACAGGAAAACCCGACCGGTCACCGGAACTTGAATGACGGACGGAAAATAGATCATGTCCGAGTCGAAGCCCCGCTCGGAATGGATGAGGTCGATTTCATCGTCACAGCGTTGCCATCCCGGTCCATCCGACTCGCGAGCACAACCGAGAAAATACTTCATTCCCAGAATCCGTCGCGTATAGAAAACGTAGCGCCGACCATCGAGGCGAACCAGTTGGGGCCGCCCAAGACCATGCTCCACGGCTGGATCGTGCCTGACTATGCAGCTTCCACGCGGCTGATAGCTAAGACCGTCGCGGGACTCCTGATAATAAACGTCGTAGCAGGGTCTCAGCTTGCCACCGGTCTCGATCCATTCGCTGCCCGCTGAATAGACCGTCGGAAAAATTCCATGTTCCGGAAGGATCGACTGACCAGCCCGGACGTAAAGCCCTTCGTCTGCCCGGTCCAGCACCGGAGCTTCGCTGACCCGTTCGAATGTGTCGCCATCCCGGCTCACCGCAAGGCCGCCGAAATTGTAATGTCGGACCTTGTGGCCGAGTTGGAAGCCCGTGTAGTAAAGCCGGATATCTTCCCCCATGCGACAGGCATGGGCAGGGAACACGCCATTTTCATCGAAACAGCCGGGCCGGCCGATGTCCAGCGCGGGACGCTCGGAGCGACCGAGCATGCGCAACGGATCATGCGCATCGACATCGATCCAGGCGATCCTCGAGATGCCTGTCCTGTCCCAACCGCCGAGGTATACCCTCAGGCGTCCGCTATCGATCTGGACTGCGGTGGGCGCCATCATGTGCGTAGCCCACCAGTGTCCGGGATCCTCCGCAAGCCGTTGGTAGACAAGGCCGAGTTTTTTCCAGTGCGCCATTTTCAGATTCTTTCGTCCAGCAGCAGCTCGACCATGCTTGGATCGAAAGTGGGAATACCCAATCGCGCTTCCGCTTCCATGCGTTGGGAGAAACTGTCATCAATGAAGATACCTCGCCCTGGGAGCATGTAATCCACCTTGGATTCCGATTCCCGCAGCCAATGGACCGTGTCGAACAATGACGCAATCCGCCATTGATCGAGGCAGGCGGACGGATCCGCCGCCACGGATTTGGAGACCAGAACCAGCCGGATACCCTTGTTGACGCACTGATAGAGGAACCGTATCAGGACAAGATTGAGTTGCCCGTTGACGATGATCGTATCGTCGAGATCCACATACACCGTGTCATATTCCAGCGAGTGCGCGTATCGGTTCGTCAACGCACGATCGATCACCACATCAGCCGCGGGCAGCGAATGAACCCGGACATCGAGATCGAATGCATCCAGGATACTCAGCAATGCGAAGTTCACGCCCTGTACCCGATGCATGGCCATCGTCCCGGCAATCCTGGATTCAACTTCCAACAACACAAGACGACCGTGTTTCCCGACTTTCGCCTGAAAGAACCAGGCGCCGCGCATCGGAATACATTGCTGGATTTTCGCCGCCATCTCGCGCAACTCGCCGCCCACCTCGGAGGATGGGGTCTCGCTATGCATCGAGGTCCCCATGCGGATGCGTTCGCGGGTTCTCGGCCCGGCAAAGAGAATTTCGCCATGCCGATCGGAAAAACAGTCCACGGTGAACTCCTCGCCGGGCAGGTATTCGCAGACGATATCGCCTGACCCGGGAGGACGCGCCAGGAACTCGGCGTGGCTTTCGACGATGCGCGCGCCCTGGGCGCCATACATCGCATCGGGTTTGATGAACAGAGGGAAAGCGCTGTTCTCGTCAACATCGACATGCAATTCGGGCACGGCAAACACGTGGCGCAACGTGTCATAGGTCGCGGTCTTGGAACGCGTCAGCGCCAACACCTCGGACGGCGCGGCAATCAACTTGCATGGCAAATCGTCACGATAGCGATCGAGAAAATCGATCACAAGGGCGTTGGCTGGAAAGATGCAGTCAATTGCCCATTCCGCTATCAGCCCCCGCAGCGCGCCCAGGCAGGTCCGGTCGGCGATGGGCGGAATTTCCCGGTGCCTGGCATAAACGAACGGGGCATGTTGCTTTACCCCGCTGGCAGCGGAAAACAACTTGACCTCTTTGCAGTGGCGTAGCGATCTCCAGATTTCCAGCCCAACCTCGGTTCCTCCGGGAAAGACAAGAACTCGCTTCTGGAATTTAGGCATCCTGAAACCTGATCAGAAACCGGTGCCCGAACAACCCGCCGCTCATTTCACCGGCAAACGCGCCGGCCACTGGCCGCGGTTCGTCCGAAAGGGCAAGCGTCGCACCCAAAGCAGAATATTGAGCAAACCCACCGCCTCCTGATGAATCCGCCGCTCGATATCATGAAAATCCTTGCGTGCCTGGTTGCAGTTGATCGCGGGATGGGCGGCCAGCCCCCGGTAACGGTAGCGGTACACGACATCGTGCAAATAGCCATAACGGCCTGTATTCAGGATTTTCAGGGCGCTCCAGCGATCCTCGATCATGTGCTCCTGGATGAACTTGCCAAATTTCAGGAATGCGCTACGTCTGGCGAATATCCGAGCCCAGACGATGCTCCAGTTGAACATGGCATTCAGCATGATGATCCCAGGCAATTTCATCGGCAGCGAGTACGCATCCGAAATGACCTTCGACTTGAGCGTGTTGCCCTCCAGATCGACGATTTCGCAATTCGAAAAGACGAAATCAAGCTTGCGGCGGGTTTCGAGGAATTCCCTCTGCAAATCAACGCCACGCGCCTCGAGCATATCGTCGGACGCCGTGAACATGATGAACTCGCCGGTGGCCTCCTCGGCAAGACGATTCAGATTCGTGGTTACTCCCCGATTCACCGGGTTGGAAAGTAGCCGGGTGCCATGAAACCGTCCCGCATTCTTTTCAAGCCAAGCCTTGGCAACGTCGTACGAACCATCCGGGGAGGCATCGTCACAAATGATCAACTCGATCTTGCCGCAGTCGGAAAGCAACAGGCTGTCCAAAGCTTGTCCCACCAGCGCTTCATGGTTGTATAGCGGAATCAGCACGGAGGTGATGCCTGATTGTTCGCGTATCACTTCCCGACTCCTGTCGGCATGTCCGAAAAAGATGAAGCATGCGCCGCCGAGCGGCGTATGGCATCGGGGAGCGCGGTCCATACGTCCAGGCCAAGTTCTTCCCGGGCTCGTCCAATGTCCGGTACATAGCGGTCTCTCGGCGTATTGCCGATACTGAGATTTGTCTGCCCGAGCACCCGTACTGTTTTATCCGGGCAGACGATGTCGCGAACCAGATTTGCGAGATCGCCGATGCTGATCGCCCGATCCGAGCCGATGTTGTAGATCCGGCCATTGCCCCCGGCGAGCAGCGCTGCCAGCAGCCAGACGACCAAGTCGGCCAGATAGAGATAGGAGCGCTCCGGACGGCCGTCGCCGTTGACCGTGATCGCTTCGGCGCCCAATGCCTGGCCGATGAAATTGCCTATCGCATAGTGAATGTCGAGCGGCAGAAACGGCCCGACGAAGGAAAAGCAACGTGCAATGCAGCACGCCCAGTCATGCCGATGGGCGTAATAGGCGCAAAGGAATTCGGCGCTGCGCTTGGCTTGGCCAAGCGCCGAATTGACGTCCGTGGTATCCGGCGCACCGGAATAGGTTTCCGGAATGCGATCGATCCGCGTCGGCTGCACGCCATACGCGACGCCGGAACTCAGAAACAGAAAGCGCTCAACCCCGCATTGGGTGCAAAAATCCAGAATCCTGCGAGTCCCGTCAACCAAGGTGTCGAACTTGGACAGTGGCGTTGCGCCCTGGTAAGTTTCGCGCGCCGAAGTGGTGGCGGCATGAATGACGTGGCTGAATTCGCCTTTCGGAAAGACGAAGTCGCGCACGTCACCGACATGGAAACGCATCGCCGGATCGGCGACCAGATGCGGCGCCGCCCTGGCCAGTGCCGACGGATCGCGGCTCAGCACGGTGACTCGAATGCCGGCGTCGAGTTGCATATTGGCATGCCGGATCGACTCCAGCAGCCAACGTCCGAACCACCCGGTACCGCCTGTGAGGAATATCGAACGACCGCGCAGGCCATCCCAAATCTCGGGCTTGCGACCGAGAATGGCGTCGAGATCGGCGCGAATGGCGTCGTGCATGCGTGCGCTGTTACGGGTCAGCCGAGGACCACAAGACCGCTGGTCCAGTATTCGGCCGGCTGGCCGAAATGGACCCGGTGATTGAAGGTGAGATCGGGCCCGTAAGCCTCGAAGTGCAGCCCGGCGTCGACCCGGTCACCGGCCAGAGCCGCCAGCCACAGCAACGGCGGATAGCCGTTCTCGCGCAGCAGCAGGCCGGGGTTGCCGACCAGGGCGGCGCAGGTATCGTAAGCGCCGGCGAGCAGAAAATCATCGGGCAAGCTGGCGATCCGCGCCAACGCGGCCGGGATGGAATATTCGTTCAGGCAGGGGAAGTAGTAGCCGACCACGGCATCCCGCGCCATGGCCTCGATCAAGCGCTCATGGCGCGAGCCTGGCGCCACCGAGAGCGTGCCGGCCAGACTGGCCTTGACGTGGTTGACGAAATCGTAATCCGGCAGACTGGCTTCGAAGGCGCCGCGCACGGCGCCGAGGTAGTGGGTTTCCAGCGCCTCGCCGATATCCTGGTGGTCCGCCTTCGGCAGCAGGAAGGGCACACCGACGCCGCGCACGATGTCTGCGGTTTCCGGACGCCCGCCAAGGCGCGCCAGAATGGCCTGGGCGCGTCGGGCGAACTCGTCCGCCGATGGCAAGCCTGCGCGACCCAGGTGGGTCTCGGCGCGGGCATGTATGCCGGCATAGTCGATCTCGGGCTGCTCGACCACGAACCAGCGTCGAGTGATCGCCGGCACCGCGCCGCTCCCGGTTTCCGGAACGCAGCGACCATATTCGTCAAACAGCGCCGCGGGTGCCCTGGCCGGGGCGGCCAGGTCGGCGACCACGCTGTCGGCCTCGGAAAAGCCCTTGCCCCAGGGCACCGGCAGAAACGATACGCCGTGCGTTTTTTCGGCATGGATGGCGATGAACTTGGGATCCTCGCCGATCAGACAATCCGGGCGGTACGGACCCAGCCAGGGATTGCGCATGCCCCGCGCCAGGACTTCCTTGAGCGGGGTCTCGCGCAGATTGCCGATGGAGAAGTCGATGTAGGGACAGGGCGTGACCTCCATGGTCGAAGTCACGGTGATGATGCCCTTGACCGTGATGCAGCCCTTGAACGAGCCGTAGGACGGCGTCATGTGGGTGAAGACGCTGAACTCCTTCTCCAGCGCGCGCACGGCGTCGGCGTCGGCCTTGTCGATCACCAGTTCCGGGTGGTCCGAACAGGCGCCGGACGGCTTGGCATAGGAAACGTAGAGGCCGATGCCGCGGTTCTCCACGAACTGGCACAGGTCGCGGAATTCCTGTGTGCGCGCCCGGCCCTTGACCAAGACCGTGGCCAGGATCAGGTTGAGGCCGGCATCCAGGCTGGCGTCGATGGCGCGCATCACGCGCTTGTAGGAGCCTGGCTTGTTGCGGAAGGTGTCATGGTCCTGCTCGATGTAACTGTCGAGCGAGAGTTGCACCTTGTCGACGCCGATGGCTTTCAGGTGACGCGCCTGCTCGGCATCCAGAAACCAGCCGTTGGTGTCGGTAACGATGTAGTGCATATCGGGGTCGATGGCCGCCACGACCGCGTCGAAATCCTTCATCACCAAAGGTTCGCCGCCGGTGATCACAAAGCGTGCCAGGCCCAGTTCGTCAGCCTCGCGAGACAGGCGACGCACGTCATCCATGTCCATCTTGCGGCGGGTGTCGACCACCTTGAGCACCTTGTCCAGGTGGCGGTCCATGTAATACTCGGCCGAGCAGTGGGTACAGTGGAAATTGCACAGGTAGCTCTTTTCCAGGCGGATGATCGGACTGATCTCGCCCCGCGCCTCCATCTCGGCGATAAGCGCGAGCTTGGCCGCGACGCGCGGCTTGGTCTGCTTCAGGCCGTTGCGCTTGGCCAGTTCCTCGGCGGTCAACAACAGTTCGGGTGCGTTCATGGGCGTAGCTTCCGGTAAATCAATGGTCTATCGGTCGATCAGGCATCCGCCCATCGATACAGGGGCGGTATATCTCGTGAACGGCGATCAGGTCTGGCGGGCAACGGTCGTGCCATTGCCATTGGCCGTTTAACGGCATCCCGCCGGAATACTTGAGCAATTCGCTCGGCTGACTTGACAGGCGGCAGTTGAACAACAACGAAATGAAATGACCGCGCACATCCCGGTGCGGGGCCATGATCTCGCGCAGTTCCGCGGGCGCCGCATCGTGCTCGACGATGCAGCCCAGTTCGTTCCAGGCCACGGCGGCGATCCGCTCGGCGAAAGTCTCCTTGAACCGAACAATACCACCCGGAATGTGCCAACCCGCTCCGTAGAATTCGTCCTGGCGCCAAGTCAGCAGCGTTGCGCCGCTGTCGTTGCGGATAAGCAGATCCACATTCACCAGCGGCGTAAGCCGACTGACCAGGAAGAACACCTCCTGGGGCAGGCCATCGCGGGCCGACCCCAGCGCGGCGTCGAGGCCGGCAACGTGGTCGGCCACCGCCCTGCCCGGCCGTTCACTATCACGAAACCCGCTCAAGACCGTGGTCCCTCAGGATAGCGACATGCTCGACTTGTCTGAAGCGGTTGCAAACGATCTTTGCCACTTCATCCGAATAACTCGCCGCCATGACGATGACGGCGCCGACCGGGTCTTCCAGCAGGCGCTCCGGCGCGACGATGGGAATATGGCTGGCGGCGGTGTAACGATTCTGCTTGAACGGCGCGGAGTCCACCACGTAGCGCACCCGGCCGCCAAGGTCGAGCAGGGCGAGGGTAGCCAGGGCCTGATGCCCGGCGCCCCAGATCGCCACGCCGCCGGAACTGTGGCGTTCGAGAAAGGTATCCAGCTCATCTTGCAGGCGGCTGCGACGCGACACGAAGGCGGACACGTCACAGGGCGCGCGCTTGCGCACCACGGCGGAGAGGATGTAGTCGTACCAGACCTCGGTGCATGCGAGCACCTCGAAACCGGCCAGACGCAGGGTGGTTTCCAGCGTTTCGCGCGTGAAATAACTCAGATGATCGGAAATGAACTCGGTGAACAGGCCGCGCGCCAGAATCATGTCGAAATTCGGCACCTCGACCAGGCCGATTCCGTCGGCGTCGAGATTGCCGGCGATGCCACGCAGGCCGCCGACGGGGTCGGGCCAGTGTTCCAGGAAGTTGAGCGCCACGAAGGCATCGAACGGCCCGCCGTCGATCACCGCGGCCGGGTCGTCGACAAAGCCTTGCGTGGCCGGCAGACCCTGCTCCAGACAATGCCTTACCGCCAGCGCGTCGTGTTCCAGTCCGTGCGCCGCGAGGCCCGCCTCTCGCAGCAGGGCGAGATACTCGCCCCGACCGCAGCCGATCTCGAGCGTTTTCCTGCCCGACAGGCCGTATCGGCCGGCAAAGTCCGCGAACTGCTGGCGCCGGAAGTCCTTCATCTCGTCGGAAAAACCGGCCGCCCGAATCACGTCTCGGTAGTACGGCACCGGGCCGTTGCCGGTCTGCACCAAACCGCAGGCCGGACATTGCAGGATGTCCAGGTCCACACCCTGGTCAGTGTCCAGGCCGGCGGCATCGGGCAGATACTGGGCAGCGGCGGGCATGTTTTCCAGGCGGATCAGAGGCACATCAGGCATGACCGCCTGGCAAAGCCGGCACGTCCGCTTATCCATCCAAAGAGGCCCTTGCCCGGATGGACTGTTCCGACAAGTCCACGATCATTTCCTGACGCAACACGTCCAGCGGCAGGAGCGGAGTCATATCCTCCAACGGCATCGACAACATTGAGCCGTCCGGTTGCGGCAGCGCGGCGGCTTTGGGCCAGAGCGTCTCATCGCTGATCAAGCGCACATCGCAGATCAACGGCCCGGGATGCGCCATGGCTTGACGCAATCCGGCCGCCAAGCCAGCCGCGTCCATGATGCGTATCACCGGCAAGCCGAACGACTCGGCCACCTTACCCAGATCGGGGAAATCAAGTCCACCCTCGGCGCCGGTGGCGATGAAACGCCCCTGAAAGTAATTGCGCTGGGTATTGCGGATCGAGGCATACCCGCCATTGTTCAGGACGAACAAACGAATCGGCAGATTACGGCCCTTGAGGATGGCCAGTTCTTGCAGATTCAGCATCAGGCTGCCGTCACTCTCCACCGCCACCATGGGTTTGTTGCCGTGGCCGATGCAGGCGCCGATGGCGGCTGGCAGGCCGTAACCCATGGCGCCCAGGCCGGATGTCAGGAACACGCGCTGGCCGGGCTTGTTGCGAAACACGCTGTAGAAGGCCTCAATGCCGAGACCGGAGCTGCCGGTGGCGATGGGGATATCGGGCGGTAACGCTTCGGACAGCGCATCGACAAACTGGTAATGACTGATCGGCCCGGCGGCGGAAAATGGCAGGCCATCGTTGACCGGATAACGCGCCTTCCAGTCCTGACAACGCGTCCGCCAAGCCGAAAAATCCCTGATCGTGATGGATTCGCCCGCCGCCAACAGGGCTGTGATGGCGGTTTTGGCATCGGCAGCCATCGGCTCGTCGATAGACATGCCGGCTTTTACAAGCTCGTTGGGATCTATGTCTATCACCACCTTGCGGGCCCCGCGACCATAACCGGCTGGGTTATAGGCGGTCACGACGGGGTCAAGACGACAGCCGATGACAATCAACAGATCGCAGTTCTGTACGGCGAAGTTGGGCGCGCGCAAGGCCACCACACCCGGACGACCGACACACAATGGATGGTCGTATGGAATCAGATCTAGTGCGTTCCAGGTGGTCACCACCGGGATTTTCCAGGTTTCATACAACTCGCGAAAAGCCTCGGCGGCACCCGCCAGGCGCACACCGTGCCCAGCCAGCAGCAGCGGTCGCTCGGCCTGGCTCAGCAGCGCCATGATCCGTTCAATCTGGTCTGGCGCCGGCCTGGTCATGCTGGCCGCATCCGCGACTGCCGGCCCCAAAAGTGCGGCGGGGTCGATGACCACGGCCTGGATATCGAGCGGCACATCCAACCAAACCGGACCGGGTCGGCCTTCGAGCATCAAGCGTAAAGCCGTATCGAGATGGCGTTTGACTTGCGCGGGGTCATCCAGCGTAACGGCATACTTCGTGATGCCCCGCACCATGGGCACAATGTCCACCTCCTGCACGCCGCCTTGGCGCAACGGCCTGCCGGCCAGGCGATCAGCGCGCTTGACCTGGCCGGAGATCACCAGCATGGGCAGCGAATCGATCCAGGCTCCGGCCACCGGAGTGATGGCGTTGGTGGCGCCCGGCCCGGTGGTCACCATGACGACACCGAAGCCGGGATTTCCGGGCGCGCCGGTCCGACCATAGGCCTCGGCGGCAATGGCGGCGGCCTGTTCATGATGGCAGGGCACCGCGGTCAGTCGCTTTTCGCACGCCAGGGCATCGTTCAGGTGCATGGCGCCGCCGCCCGGCAGCAGGAAGACATGACGCAACCCGGCGTCGGCCAGGCGGGACATCAGGTAATCGGCAACGCGCATCACACCATCCAGTAAGTCAGGAGTGTCTTGCGATCCTTGTTCTGATTGATTCGGTCATCGACATAGAAGGAATCTTTCGGATCGTGGGTGGTGGAAATCTCTTCGATGATCGACCCGGTGGGCGATACGAAGGAATGCCGCACGCCGGGTTCCACGGTCTGAACGTCGCCCGCCTTCAACACGCGTGGTTGGCCGTCCAACAGCATGTTCACCTCGCCGCGCAGGACGTGGAAGGTTTCTTCCTTGATGTGGTGGTATTGCTCGGGGTGCGTCTGGCCCGGCAGACTGACCAGCAGCTTCTTGCAATAGCCCCGGTTGACCACGGTAATCAGAACCAGACCCGTACGCTCGAACTCGTCGAGTCCGTAATGGTGCGAAATCTCCAGATCGGCGCTGCCTGGAACGATGATGCGGGCTTCCTCCAGCATCGACTTGACGCGCTGAGCAATCTCCCAGATCTTGGCCCGACGGTCTTCGCGTGTCGTGTTGTCCGGCGCTATCGGCGCATTCGCCTGGATATCGACCGCGGCGGTATAGACAGCATATTTTGACCAGTCGTTGGCGGTGTACTGACCTTCCGCCGGCGGAAAGGCGAAATAGGTGTCATCCGGCTTTACAACGGTACCGGCGGCGATTGGACGGCGCGCAAACACGCCTCGACGCAAAGAGCGCAGGCTGGCCGCTTCGCGAGGGTTGACCGGCGGACGCGCATCCGCGGCGCCACACATGCGCAGTGCGCGCGTCGCTTCGGTCAGCCAGGCGAACATCTGCTCGGGGCTGACTGAATAGTTGTTCAGCGGATAGGCCGCAGTGGGCAATCCGACGTGCTTCTCGAACAGATTCGCGCCCTTGGCCACAGCCAGTTTGATGATATCGGTATTGCCCGGGTCTTCATGGCTGGACAAACCAATGCGCACGCCTGGATAGCGTTGCTTCAGGAAATCAATCTGGGACAGGTGCATGTCCTGTTCGGAAGTCGGATATTCACCCACGCAATGCAGGATGGCGAATTCCTTGTCACGGTGCATCAGAAAGCTGACCACCCGGTCCATGTCCTCGACGCGGGCACCCGCCGTGGAGGCGATGATGGGTTGCTGGCAGCGTACGACACGTTCCAGCAATGGCCAATCGGTGAAGGAACAACTGGCGATCTTGATGATGTCCAGCCCCTGATCTTCGATCACGTCCACGGAAGGCTCATCGAAGGGAGTTGCCATGGCCAGAAAGCCGTTGGCTCGCATTTCGGCGACCAGACGGTCGAAATCGGCACGGCTCAGGCGGGTTTCGGAAAATCGCTTGACGTACTTGATGTCGTCCCGACCTTGCGCATCGGGATGGATAAAGCTGTCCAGATCGCGATACTGCAACTTGAAAGCGAAGCGAAACTGACCAAACGCGCGGCAAACTTCGCCAAAGCGCTGGATGATGTCAAGGCCGTGCCGCACATCCCCCATATGGTTGTTGGCCATTTCAAGGACAACAAGATTTTCCGGGATTAGCTTCATGTAGGTTTCTCATTCATGGTCACGTTCCTGCCCATGGTCTGACAGGGGCTCAATCTATCGAGTTGAATCCGGCCCGAGTTTAGGTTCATCCCGCGCTCGCGTCAGCGAAAAAATCCCCCAGGTTCTTGAGATCGTCCGGCAAGGCAATCTTGTGCCAAGGCAGAGCCAGACCCCAGGCATCCGTATCGCCGCCATAACCCCAGGTCACCGCGACGAAGCTCATGCCATTGGCCTGCGCGGCCACGCCATCCTCACGGGTATCGCCGATATAGACCGTTCTTTCCGGATCGATCGATTGCTCCTGAAGCAGGCGTTGCAGCATGTCCGCCTTGCTCGCGTATCCCACCGGAATGCCGTCCTGACTGTAAACCGACTTGAAATAGCGCTCCCAGCCTTGGGCCTGGAGTATTTTACGAGTCGGCAGTAAGCGTTTGTTCGTTGCCAGATGCAAGCTTTGGCGATTCTCGTACAACTGCGCCAGCACGTCCGATACGCCCGGAAAGGGATGCGTGATCAAAGCCACCTCGGCGTCATAGCGATGTTTGAAATCTTTCGCCAGAGCATCGAGCGCGACGACATCGTCAACTCCGGCGATCCTGGCCAGGGTCGCTTTCAACGGGGGACCGATCAGGTGGGGGCCGATGCTGACCACCGGCGCAAAACCAGCCTCCACCACCACCGCCTCAAGACATGCAAGTATCGCCGGCGCGGAGTCCACCAAGGTGCCGTCCAGGTCAAACACCAACGCGTCGCAACGCCCCCCCGCCCTCAAAACCGCACCCCGAGAAATGTCTCGATCTTCTCGGCGACGAAATCGAGCATGGTAGCGCTCAAACCCGGATAAACGCCCAACCAGAAGGTATTCGCCATAACCGTATCGGTATTGTTCAACGAACCCGCGCAACGATAGGTCTTGTCCCGCATGTATGGTTGTCGGAGCAAATTTCCGGCGAACAGCAAGCGTGTGCCGATCTTGTATTGATCCAGGTATTTGAGCAGATCAACCCGATCAAAACCGACATCCTGTCTCAATGTAACGGGAAACCCGAACCAGGAAGGCTCGGCGTGCTGCGTCGCCCCAGGCAAGATCAGGTGCTCCTGACAAGACGACAGGCGTTCGGACAACCCGTTGAAGTTCATCCGGCGCGCGCTGACGAAGCCATCGAGCTTGTCCATCTGCGCCAAGCCGCAAGCCGCCTGCATATCGGTGATCTTCAGGTTGAAGCCCAAATGCGAATAGATGTATTTGTGGTCATAACCTTCCGGCAGCTCCCCCAGCTTCCAGCAGAAACGCTGGCCGCAGGTATTGTCACGACCCGGCGCGCACCAGCAATCCCGCCCCCAGTCGCGAATCGATTCGATGGCGCGAACCAGCGTGTCATCGCTGGTGAACACCGCCCCGCCCTCGCCCATGGTGATGTGATGCGCCGGATAGAAACTCAATGTCCCGATGTGCCCGAAGGTGCCGACATGCTGGCCGCGATAGGTCGAACCCAGGGCATCGCAACAATCCTCGATCACCCACAGGTTGTGCTTGCGCGCCAACGCCATGACGGCATCGAGATCAAACGGATTGCCCAGCGTGTGCGCCAGCATGATGGCGCGGGTACGCGGCGACACGGCGGCTTCAAGTTGCTCGGCGTCGATGTTGTAGGTGCCCAGGCGGACATCGACAAATACCGGCGTCATGCCATAGAGCAGAATCGGATTGACGGTGGTCGGAAAGCCGGCGGCCACGCTGATGACCTCATCGCCTGGGCGCAGCGCCCGGTCACCGAGCAGCGGCGAAGTGAGCGCGGCAAATGCAACCAGATTGGCCGACGAGCCGGAATTGACCGTACGGGCGTGGCGGCAGCCGATGAATTCGGCCAGACGCGTCTCCAGAGCGGCATTGAAACGCCCGGTCGTCAACCAACCATCCAGACTGGCGTCGACCATATTGACGAGTTCCTCCGCGCCGATCACCTTGCCGGACACGGGCACCGCGTCCTGGCCGGGCCGAAACGGCGTCGCATCAGCCTTGTCCAGCGCATATTCGCGGACCTGATCGAGTATCGCCAAACGTCGTTCTTCGAGGTTCATGCTGAAAGCGCCATATAGTCTTCGATCTGGGTTTGGGTATAAGCGCGCATATCCGCGCCGGTCAGCCAGGCACGCTGCCAGTCGACGGTTTTTTCTAGCGCGGCCTGGATCCCGTATCGCGGTCTCCAGCCTAGTAGCGCGCGCGCCTGGCTGCTGTCCAGGGTCAGCAGACGCGCCTCGTGCGGCTGCTCGCCGGCCTCGGCCCGCCAGGTCGCGGTTTCGCCCCACGCTGACGCCAGTCGATCGAGCAATCCAGCGACCGACAACATCTCGGCGGCATCCGGCCCGAAGTTCCAGGCGCCGGCATGTTCACCGCGCAGCAGCCCCTCGGCGAGTCGCAGATACCCCGCCAGGGGTTCCAGAACATGTTGCCAGGGCCGCACGGCGGCGGGATTCCTGACGTTCAGCGCGCGCCCCGCCTGCCAGGCGCGCAAGGCATCCGGCACCAACCGGTCCGCCGCCCAATCGCCGCCGCCGATGACATTGCCGGCGCGCGCGGTGGCCACCTGGACTCGCCCGGCGAGGAAGGAATCGCGCCACGCAGAGGTAATGATCTCGGCGCAGGCCTTGCTGGCCGAGTACGGATCGCGGCCGCCCAGCGCGTCGGATTCCCGGTAGGGCCAGAGCCATTCCTGATTGCGGTAACACTTGTCGCTGGTGATCACCAGCAGCGCGCGAACCGAGTCGCAACCCCGCACGGCTTCCAGCAGGTTCATCGTGCCGACGACATTGCTGGTCAGAGTGCCGACCGGATCGCGATATCCTTCGCGCACCAGAGCCTGCGCCGCAAGATGCAACACCACTTCGGGTCGGGTTTGTTTTATGAACGAGGTCAAACAGGCCATATCGCGAAGATCGCCGAGTTGCTGTTCGACCCCCTCGGCGACCCTGGCCGCGTCGAAAAGCGATGGCATGCTGGGCGGCGGCAAGGCAAAGCCGAACACCTTGGCGCCCAGTCGCTCCAGCCAGAGCGATAGCCAGCCGCCCTTGAAGCCGGTATGCCCGGTGACCAGTACCCGGCGCCCCCGCCAGATGTCCGGACTCACGCCCAGCAACGCCATGGCGCCTTGTTCTTCTGCCAGAGATCTTCCAACAGAACCTTGTCGCGCAGGGTATCCATGGCCTGCCAGAAACCGGTATGCGTAAAGGCGTTGAGCTCACCTTGCGCCGCCAGGGCGCGCATCGGCTCTTGTTCCCAGATGATGCCATCGTGCTCGATGTAGTCGAAGACCCCCGGTTCGAGGACAAAAAAGCCGCCGTTGATCCAGCCGCCGTCACCCAGCGGTTTTTCCTGGAATGAGAGTACTTTGCTGGCGCCGATTTCCAGTGCGCCATAACGCCCCGGCGGCTGCACGGCGGTCACCGTGGCCAGGCGTTGGTTCCGGCGATGGTGTTCAATCAGCGCTTGCAGATCGACATCGGAGACGCCATCACCGTAGGTGAAACAGAAGGTTTCGTCGCCCACATAATCTCGGATGCGCTTAAGACGCCCTCCCGTCATGGTGTCGTCACCCGTATCGACCAGGGTGACCTGCCAAGGCTCCGCATGCTGATGGTGGACATGCATGCGGTTGTTGCGCATGTCGAAGGTCACGTCTGACATATGCAGGAAGTAGTTGGCGTAATACTCTTTGATGACATAGCCTTTGTAGCCAAGGCAGACAACGAAATCATGTATTCCCTGGGCGGAGAAGATTTTCATGATATGCCAGATAATCGGCCGACCACCGATTTCGATCATCGGCTTGGGCTTGAGATGAGACTCCTCGCTGATGCGTGAACCCATCCCCCCGGCAAGAATGACGCATTTCATAGAACTGCCCTGTGATCGAGGTATGGAATCTTGGCTAGCAGTCCACCTGGTGCTACGTTCGACATGCGTCCGCACGGCACAGGTCTGCGCACACGAAGATATTCGACGACATTGGCGCCGTCGGAGTAGCCGACTTTCAGTTGCCGCTCAACCCGGAAGAAACATTCCGGTTGATGGAAATCAGGACATCGAGTTTTTCAGGCGAGGGGAAAGCCATGAGGTCATAGGTTCGCCTGTCGATGAACAAGGACAGCGACAACAGATTTTTCTTGATCTCGACCGGCAAGGGATTCTCCGGGTCGGATATTTCAGTCTGGAAAAACGTCCAGACCCGTTGATTGAAGCGCAGCACGTCGTCAAGACGCTGTTCGAGTTCTGGCGAATTCCAGTTTGCCCTGACGTCGGCCAACAGGTTAGCGGATCTGGTCAACACTGACGCCTCCAACTCGCGACCGGCCAAGGTTGATTTCTCTACGGCCTGATAGGCATCAAGCGGGTTGACGGACATGATTGATAAGCTCCTGTTCGTATTGCATCAATTTCCGGGCAATCTTCAGCGCCTGATAGTATTTGCCGCAGGCGAGCTCGGCATTCAACTCGGCAAGCATTGACCGAGTGCTTGGCGCCGCATGCAGCACTTCGGTCATCAGCCCGGCATAACTGTTCTGGTAGTTCATCAGGTTCATCGGGTCCATGTACATAAGCTGGACGCACAGATAAATCCGTCCGCAGACCGTAGTCACCTCGGCCTCGGTGAGCACATCCTTTTCGCGCAGCACGGGCACATCGTTGAGTATGCTGAATTCGACGTACCCCTCAACATTTTGCACCACCGCCCCCCCGATAAAGACTTTCTCGTGAGGCTTCAGCGAAATTTTGAGGGGCATGGTCAAACTCCAACTCGCGACAAGCCGGATTGTCCCATCACCAGCGCCCGCGAGGAATCGGCAAGACGCGCGGAAACTTCATTGATCAACTGCCCAACAGCCTCTTCCGTCGCCGGTAAAAGTGGCAAATCTGCATTGATTTTCTCCGGCAAAGCCTGCGCCCGCTTGTGCAGCGCAACGACGCCGGCATCCAGTTTCTCTTGCAGTTGCGTCAGTGCCGAGCCGAAAGCCAGAACGTCATCATCCGTGGCGGACAAGGCATCCAGCGACGGCAAAGCGGCTTCGCGCGGATAGAAAACCGCCTCGCTATCGCCTTTGACCGGCGGCACAACCATGGCCTCCAACTGCTGACGCAAGCCATTGATGCCATTGATATATTGCATACGCCCATCGTTGCCGGGCGGAAACGGCGGATAGTTTTTGATCAAGGCCACCGCCTCGCCAATGTCCTTGACGATTTCTTTGACATCATCAAGCGCCTGGTCGGCTGCGCGGATGGATCGAGCATATTGCATCGCCTCATCCTTCTCCGACGCCAGGGCGACAAACTCGGTAAATTTGGCCGTCGACTCAACCAAGTCCTTGTCAGCGCCGACAACTGATTGCGCACTGCTTTTGACAGCACCCGCTTGAGGCTCACTGACGCGGCCAAGCCCTTGGCTATATGCCAGATTGATGCTCGAGATTTCTTGCATCGTAGTCATGACTACCCCCTATGGCAAAAACCCCGAGGCGAGAATCTCGCCCCGGGGCACACCTTCAGACCTCAAGGACGAGCGTTTAGAACAACCGCAGCACGCCTTGGGCCGCCTGGGAGGCAAGTGACAACGACGTGGTACCCAATTGCTGGCGCGTTTGCAGCATCAGCATATTGGCGCCTTCCTCATTGATATCCGCGAGTGTCAACTTGTCGGCGCCTTCCTTCAAAGTATTCACCATATCGGTGGTGAAATCGATACGGGTCTGGATGATCGCCAGGTTGGAAGCCAAGGTGGCCGAGTTTTCGCGCAAGGTGGTCAACGCGGTATTCAGCGTATCTTCAAGCGTATCCAGAGTTGTGCCAGTATCGCCCGCACCAAGCGTGCCAATGGAAAGATCTGTCGTGGTTGCGCCACTGCCAGAGACGGTCAGCGAATTGGTTCCATCCTCATTGAAGCTGACTTTCAGCGTAGTGCCATCCTGAAGGAAATTGACACCCTTGTAGCTTGCATCCGCCACCAAGGTATCCATTTGCGCCACAAGCGTATCAAACTGAGCCACTTGTTCGGCAGTGGCACCGGTCCCGGAAGTCTCGGCGCGCGCCTGGGTAATCACGCCTCGCAGATTCTCGATGAGGCTGGTAATCGCCGTCACACCCTTGTCAGCGGCCTTGATGGTCTGAACCGCTTCGTTCATCGCATCCTTGCGACCTTCCAGTTGGCCGGCACGGTCGGTATGACCTTTGGCGGCGAAAAAGTTGGCGGGGTTGTCGAGTGCCGAATTGATTTTCTTGCCGGTACTGAGGCGCTCTTGCGTCCGGTTCATGCTATTGGTGGTTTCTTGCAGGGAAACCAGCGTGGAACGCATTGATGCGGTCAGGGAGATGTCGTTCATTGCCATGATAAAACTCCTGTTCTAGGTTGATGTCCGGAAGGGATTCTCCCCTCCGTTGCCGCAACTTGAATTGCCGCGGTTGAACCACTTACGGCAGCATGAAAAAAAACTTTAGGGTTTTTTCCATAAAAATTTTCGGGGCTGATCGCATGTCCTCGCCAAAGGTCGCTCTGCCTTGACCTACAAGTGTTGAACAGACGCTATATACTGAAAGAGAACCTGCATGAGGTCCATGGCATGAGCATATTCGATGTAACCAATGACAGCGTCTTCGCGGCCACCTTGTACCAGAGCGGTCAGATCGAGGATATCGCCAAACGCGTCCTCAACAAGGGCTTGCAGTCATTTGTCGACAACAACTACGCGGATGCGGTGACCGCCTTCAAACAATCGGCGGCGCTCGCGCCGAATACGTCGACTGGCATCAATGCGCTTGACTATCTGGCCCGCGCCTATCTCGGCCAGGGCGATACCGAGGCCGCCATCAAAGCCTACAAGCAGGTCCTTCGCGTTGCCCCGACGCGCGATGACTTGCACTCCGCTCTAGGCAACCTGTATTACTCCGAGGAACGTTTTGCGGAGGCCACCGCGTCCTACGAACTCGCGGTCAGGGCGAACCCAAGCGCGGTCAATCGATACTCGCTGGGCCAGGGCTATCTGGCCGAAGGGCGATTCAGCGACGCGGAAGCCCAGTTCAATCTAGTGCGGCGGTTTTCACCAAGCGAACCGCATGGCGATTTTGGCTTGGGTCAAGTCTACGCAAAGCAAGGTCGGTACGACGAGGCCTTGAATGCCCTCCAGCGCGCGACCAGCATTCAGGCAGATTACTGGAACGCCTACGCGGAAATGGGCTACGTGCTTGCCGACCAGGGCGAAATTGAAAAGGCCGAGTCTATGGTCGATTTCCTTTCTACCCGTGACGAGACCCTTTCGAGCACCCTGGATGCCTACGTCTATGACAAATCCCCGCCGCAAATGACCAGCACCTCCAGTGGCGGTTTTGCCAACATGTTCCTCGACATACTCGGCCCAAAAACCAGTGTCTCGATACTGGGCGAAAATCTGGCCAATGCTGGCGGCCAGCAA
Organism: Betaproteobacteria bacterium; assembly: GCA_020061585.1. GTDB lineage: Bacteria > Pseudomonadota > Gammaproteobacteria > Burkholderiales > Thiobacillaceae > PFJX01. The sequence continues at coordinate 57,498 of JAGUXX010000201.1, forward strand.
ACGCTGTCCATCGTCTTCCAGTTCAGCAAAGCCATGGACCCGGATTCGATCGAGAACGTCATGAACTGGAGCATTCAGCGTGAGCCGTCGACCCGGACCAGCGCTGGCTACAATTTCGGCAGCCCAGTACCGTCTACCGAGGTTGCATTACCCAACACCCCCCTGGCCGTGTACTACGACAGCACTTACATGACGGCTACCGTTCTGTTCAAGGTTCAGCAGAACGACACGGCGGATGGCACCATTGACCCGTCCCACATTCAATTCACCTTCAAAGGCACAGATGCTGTGGGGCAGTCCATGGATCCGAATGCTGATCAGTACAGCGGGTTTTCCGGCTTTGCCTGATCTCATTTGCTGAATTCTCCCGCGCAACGGACCGCGCTGAAGCGTATGAGTGATCGAGCAAAGGGCCGTGGTGGATGGCCGCATGACACCACACTCATCACAAATCGTAACTCGCCTCCAGTTGCGGAACCTCCACATTCCATCCCATGCCTACGCGCAACAGTTCACCGAACCCCCGCGCGGTTTCCGCTTCGCCATGCACAACAAAGGTTGTTCCTGGCGGACGTTTGAAATTCGACAGCCATAGCAGCAAGGCGTCCCGGTCGGCGTGGGCGGACAGTCCACCCAGGGTGTAAAGATCGGCCCGCACCGGTACGGTTTCACGGAACAATCGCACGCTACGCGCGCCATCCACCAGCCGCCGACCCAGCGTGCCTTCAGCCTGAAAACCGGCAATGATCACGGAGCATTCCGCGCGCGGCAGATTGAACTTGAGATGGTGCTTGATGCGTCCGGCGTCGCACATGCCCGAAGCCGAGATGATTACCGCGCCCTGGCGTATCTTGTTCAGCGCCATCGACTCCCGCACATCTTCGGTCACACGCAAATAGGGCGCTTCCGGACTGCTGCGAAACCATTGCAGCAACTCCTGTGATTCCGCGTCCATCAGGTTGCTGTGGCTCAACGTGATCGCGGTCGCCGCGCCGGCCATCGGAGAATCGACGAAGATCGCCAGATTGCGCGGCAAACGCCCCTGACGCACCAGGTCCATCAGCAGATAAAGCAGATCCTGGGTACGACCAACCGCGAAGGCCGGGATGATGACATTGCCTTTCTTGCGTGCCAGCGTATCGGTAAGCGCATGCGCCAGTTCATCGATCGTCTCGGACAATGACTTGTGCAATCGATTGCCGTAAGTCGACTCAACCACCAAAAAGTCCGCTTCCTGAATCGGCGCGGGATCCATCAGAATCGGTCGGCCAGACATGCCAAGGTCACCGGAAAAAACCAGCTTGCGGCTGACGCCGCCCTCCTCCACCCAGACTTCGATGATCGCGGAACCGAGAATATGACCGGCATCCTGAAACCTTGCGCGTACCCGGGGATGCGGTCGGATTTCCTTGTCGTAGCGTACGCCGCGCAAGGTCTTCAGCAAGTCACTCGCCTGCGTCACGGTGTAAAGCGGCGCCAGATCAGCGCTGCGCCGGCGCCGGTTTTTGCGATTGGCATAGTTCGCCCACTCCGCCTCTTTCTCCTGGATGTGCGCCGAATCCGGCAACAACACGCTCAGCAGATCAGAAGTGGCATGCGTGCAATGCACCGGTCCGCGATAGCCCATGGCGGCCAAGCGCGGCAACAAACCGGAATGATCGATGTGGGCATGCGTAAGCAGCACGAAATCGAGCGATTCCGGATCGAAGCCGGGGAAATGTCGATTTCGAGCATCCGCCGTTCGTCCGCCCTGGAACATGCCGCAATCGACTATGAACCGCAGATTGCCGCTCTCCACCAGATAGCAGGAACCGGTTACTTCACGCGCCGCGCCATGAAAAGTCAGTTTCATGTATCCATCATAGGATTCTCGGCTGAATTGGCATACGCAAAATGGCGTAGCCGTGACACAGTTCGGACTTGAACTCGCCTGCCAAGAATGAAACTTCGCGCCCTGCCCTACCTGCCCTGGCGACCGCCACGACTTGAACGCGGTCCGGTCCAGCTCAATGCGCGCCGGCTTTACATCCTGCCGACCCGATCCGGGCTGGTATTTGCGCTGTTGTTGCTGGGCCTGTTGATCGGCGCGATCAATTACGGTCTCAGCCTGGCATATCTGTTCACCTTCTGGTTTGCCGGCACGGCGGTGGTCGCCATGCTGCACACCCAGCGCAACTTGTCCGGCTTGCGGCTCGCCGCCAAGACCGCGGTGCCGGTTTTTGCCGGGGAAAGCGCCCGCCTGCTGCTGGAAACCGAAAATCCGAGCGGATTGAAACGTTTCCGTGTCGGCCTGACCCATCCAGACGGCGTCAACGAAGAATATGACATCCCGGCTGGCGGCAAGACCGATCTGGTATTGAACCTGACGGTTGCGCAACGCGGCTGGCATGCGCTTGGACGTTTCGGCATTTATTCCACCTATCCGCTCGGTTTGTTTCGTTGCTGGAGCGTGCTCGAACTGTCCGATGCGAACGCGATGCCTTTTGGCGTGTTGATCTACCCGAAACCGGCGCGGGATGCGCTGCCGTTGCCGGCATCGACAGGCGCCGATCCGGACGCGCCGACACGCTTGATCGATGGCGATGACTTTACCGGTCTGCGTGCCTATCAGGCCGGCGACACGCCGCGCCGCATCGCCTGGAAATCCGCCGCGCGCAGCCAGCATCTGCTGACCAAGCAATTCAGCGGTCAGCAAGGTTCGACCCTGCATCTGAATTGGTCTCAAACACCCGAGAAAGACACCGAAGCGCGCCTGTCGCGCCTGACGCGTTGGGTGCTCGACGCCCACGCCGCCAATCTGCCGTTCGCACTGACGCTACCCGGCCGCAATATCGGCATGGGGGTGGGCGAGGCGCATTTGCGAACCTGCCTGGAAGCGTTGGCGCGCTTTGGAAAGTCCGATGCGACGAATTGACCTGCCCCTGCTCTGGTTGATCCTGCCCTTGGCGCTGGTGCTGGCGCCGCATGCGCTGGCCTTGCCGCTGTGGATCAGTCTGAGCTGGCTGGTTTTCGCGCTGGTCAGTTTGCATTCAGGCAAAAAAACCTGGCCTGCCTGGCTCAAATTGTTGTTTTCCCTGGCAGGCGTCGCCGGCGTGCTGCTGCAATTCGGCACCGTCATCGGGCCGCAGGGCGGCGTGGCGCTGCTGGTGTTTCTGTCGGGGGCCAAATTGCTGGAAACCCGCACCGCGCGTGACCGGCTGGGCCTGCTGTTCGTCGGCTGCTTTTTGTTGGTCGCCTATTTTCTGACTTCGCAAAGCCTGGCCATGGCCGGCTACATGGTCATCGCCGCCGGCGGGCTGATTGCGGCGATGATCGCCAATACCCAACCCAAGCCCGACCTGCGCGCCACGCTCGGCACAACCGGACGTTTATTGCTGCAAGCGCTGCCGCTGGCATTGTTGCTGTTCGTGCTGTTTCCACGTCTGCAAGGTCCGCTGTGGGGCTTGCCGCAACAGAGCGCCGCTCAATCCGGATTGTCAGACCGCATGAGTCCGGGAGATTTCAGCCAGCTCAGCCTGTCCGACGAGATCGCCTTCCGGGTCGAATTCGCCACGCCTCCTCCAAGTCCAAGTCGGCTGTACTGGCGTGGCCCGGTGCTCTGGGATTTCGATGGACGCACCTGGCAAACCCGACTGGCCGTGCCGCCCAACCCGATCCGTGCCGAAAGCGTTCGCCAGCCGTTGCGTTACACCATCACGCTGGAGCCGCATCGGCAGCGTTGGCTGTTTCTGTTGGGATTGCCGCGCGAACGCCCGCCCAGCCTGCCCGGACTGCGATCGACCCTGGGGCCGGACCTGCAGTGGCTGAGCAATAACCCGCTCAACCAGCGCTTGCGTTATCAGGTTGAGGCCGACCTCGACTATCGACTCGACCCGGACGAGCTCGGCGCGACGACCCGCGTCAGAACCCTGGCATTACCTGATGGCAACCCGCAAGCTCGCGCATTGGCCGCGCAATGGGCAAGCCAGCATCGCGACGGTCTAGCCATCGTCAACCAGGCTCTAAGCCTGTTTCGCAGTGAAGCCTTTTTCTACAGTCTCAAGCCACCACTGCTGGGGGAAAACAGCGTCGATGATTTCCTGTTTGTCAGTCGACGGGGTTTCTGTGAACACTACGCCAGCGCCTTCGTGGTACTGATGCGCGCCGCCGGCATACCGGCGCGAGTGGTCACCGGCTATCAGGGCGGCGAGCGCAATCCGTTGGGCGATTACTGGATCGTGCGCCAGCGCGACGCGCACGCCTGGGCCGAGGTCTGGCTGCCGAATCAGGGCTGGACACATGTCGATCCAACAGCCGCCGTCGCGCCGGAACGGGTCGAACGCGGGCTCGACGCCGCGCTGCCGGCGGGTGAACGTCCCACCGGTCTGATGACCCTGAACGCCAACTGGCTGATGCCACTGCGCTTGGGCTGGGACTTGATCAACAACCAATGGAATCAATGGGTGCTGGGCTACAACCAGGATCGTCAACGGCAGTTTCTGGCGCGTCTGAATCCGTTTCTGGCGACTTGGCAAGGCATGGCCTGGGGGCTGGCGGCGGCCGGCGGCGTGCTGCTGCTGGTGCTGGCGGCGCTGGCGATTCCGCGTCTGAGCGGCAAGCCAGCCGATCCGGCCAGCCGGTTCTACGCCCGCTTCTGTCGACGCTTGCGACGCGCCGGCATGGCGCGCGGCGAGGCCGAAGGCCCGGCCGATTTCGCCCGCCGCGCCACAGTGCTGCGCCCCGATCTGGCCGACTCGATCCAGCGCATTACCCAGCTTTATCTGGGTTTGCGCTATGGCGACTTAGACCGGGCAGATCTGCTCGAACTGAAACGGCTGGTCGGCCGGTTCCGCTGCTGACAGGCAACGCCAAACTTGCCGCTACTGTCGCTCGCCCTTGTTGTTCAATCGACGTCGATACGGATGCCCGACCTTGCCGGGGGCCGCCTCCGGGCGCTTGGGCTCGGAACGCTCGGACTCGCCTCGTTCGTCGGAACGACGCTGATCCGTAGCGGTCTTGACCATGCCGCACCAACGCAGCAGCGCTTCGACTTCTTCTTCCGGCAGTTCTTCCTTCATGCCGCGTTTCAGGCGCGACGGCATGGCGACCGGGCCGAATCTGACGCGGATCAGCCGGCTGACGGTCAATCCGAGATGCTCCATCAGACGCCGCACCTCGCGGTTGCGGCCTTCCTTGATGATCAGGTGATACCACTGATTGACCCCCTCGCCGCCGGCCGGAACGATCTTGTCGACCTTGGCGATGCCGTCATCGAGTTCCACACCGTTGAGCAGAGAATTCATCTGCACGGCATCCAGCGCGCCGATCAGCCGCACCGCGTATTCACGCTCGACTTCATAGCGCGGATGCGTCAGGTGATTGGCCAGCTCGCCGTCGGTGGTAAAAATCAGCAGACCTTCGGTATTGAAATCCAGCCGGCCGATGCTGATCCAGCGACCGCTGCGCACCGGCGGCAGATTGTCGAATACCGACCGCCGGCCTTCCGGATCGTCGCGCGACACGATCTCGCCTTCCTGCTTGTGGTAGATCAACACCCGCGGTATCTGTTTCTTCCAGCCCAGACGAATCACCTTGCCGTTGACCTTGACCAGATCGCCCGGCTTGACCCGATCCGCCACCTTGGCGATCTGGCCGTTGAGGCTGACCCGACCATCGGCGATCAGTTGTTCCATTTCGCGGCGCGAGCCCATGCCGGCCGCCGCCAGGGCTTTGTGCAGCTTCTCGCTGTGGTCTTCGAGTTCTTCCGGACGTGCTTTCAAAGGTCGCCCCATGTAGGAATAGCGTGGCATGTTGTTGTCTCTATGGTTGTTGCTGGTCTCGCCGGCATTATCGCGGAATCCGCGCAATTTTTTATTCTGTCGGCGGGGGTTGTTCAAACAAAGCCGAGGCCTGCATATCCTTTGCCAGTTCAGGCAGCGGCGGCAGTGCGGACAAGGCGCGCAAGCCGAGATCGGATAAAAACTGTTTGGTGGTGCTGAACAGGGCTGGCCGACCCGGCACTTCCTTGTGCCCGACTACCTCGATCCAGCCGCGCTCCTCCAGCGTTCTGACGATCTGGGTGTTGACCGCGACACCGCGGATTTCCTCGACATCGCCGCGCGTCACCGGCTGACGATAGGCGATCACCGCCAAGGTTTCCAGGGTAGCGCGTGAATATCGCGGCGGCTTCTCCGGATTCAGGCGATCGAGATAGCGCTGGAATTCGGCCTTGGTCTGAAACCGCCAGCCTTCCGCCAACTGCACCAGTTCCACACCGCTGTCCCGCCAATCGGCACGCAATTCATCCAGCGCCCGGCGCAGGAAATCGTTGGACAGTTCCACCTCGAACACCCGCTTCAGTTCGGCCAGGGTCATCGGGCCGGAGCCGGCCAGCAACACGGTTTCCAGGATGCGTTTGATTTCATCCAGTTGGGTCGCTTCGGCTTGTTCGGCCTTGGTAGGTTTACGTGCCATGACGTCAGACAGGTTCGGATTGATCGGCGGCGGCGACTTGCGCATGAATCGGCGCAAACGGTTCGTTCTGTACGATATCGACCAACCTTTCCCGCACCAGTTCGAGCAGCGCGAGAAAAGTGACGACCAGCGCCGAACGGCCATCGGCCGGGTCGAATAGCTCGCTAAACAACGTGCGGCCAGCACTTTGCAGATGCTTCAGGATGCGGCTCATGTGTTCACGCACCGAGAGTTCCTGGCGGCCTATGCGGTGGTGCTTGTGCATCGAGGCGCGCTTGAGTATGGCGCGCCAGGCATCGAGCAGGTCTTCGCCGCCGACCAGCGGCAAACGCTTGACCGCCAACTGCGAGACATAGACATCGACCGCCAGGAAATCGCGGCCCAATTGCGGCACGCCATCGAGATTGCGCGCGGCGATCTTCATTTGTTCGTATTCCAGCAGGCGACGCACCAGTTCGGCGCGCGGGTCGAGTTCGACGCCCTCTTCCAGCTTTTCCGGACGCGGCAGCAGCATGCGCGATTTGATCTCGATCAGCATCGCCGCCATCACCAGGTATTCCGCCGCCAGTTCCAGTCTTTTGCGCCGCATCACATCGACATAAGCCATGTACTGCGCTGTCAGCGCCGCCATGTTGATGTTGAGCACATCCAGGTTGTTGCGGCGGATCAGCCACAGCAGCAGATCGAGCGGTCCCTCGAAGGCTTCCAGAATCACTTCCAGCGCATCCGGCGGGATATACAGATCGGTCGGCAGATCGGTCCACAACTCGCCCTGGACCTTGGCGAGGTGGCGGATTTCGACTTCGGCGGCTTCGGCGGTGTCGAGGACTTCGGTCATTGGTGTGATTGAGTGGCAATCAAGCAGCGCGACACATGTGCATATCCATATGGATATCCGCATAAGGACAAATCAGCCCGCCACGCTCGGTACGCTCAATCAGGCCAAGATTAACCAGTTCGGCGGCATCTTCATGCACCCGCTTCACATCACGCTTCAAACGCCTGGCGAGTTCGCGCACCGGCACCTCACCTGCCCCCTGCAAGGCATTGAGCAATGCCCAACGGCGGCTGGTGAGCCTGGAAAAGAAGGCTTCGGGTGACTCGAAATTCAGCTTTTCGCCTTGATAGGTATTAGCCGTGAAAGCTGCGCGTGCGCTGCTACGCAGTGCGCTTTGCCAATCGGCGTCTATGGTGATGGTCAACCTGCGTTCTTCCACTTTTCCACCTCCGCGATGAAGTCTGCAATCAGCGTATCAACATCGACAAATCGATAGGGCAATTCAACATCGCCCAAATGCAGATGATCGCCTTTGCCGCGCTCATTATCGAAGCCCACGACGCGAACGCCGCCGGTCAGAAATACCAGACGGCATTTGTAGTCATGATCCGAAGGAGGCACCGACTCCGGCACTTTCCAGACCACCATTTCGATGCCTGTACCATTGGCTGCAATATCCCGAAATCGGGTGATCAGCTCAGCATTCATGTTGGCAAATATGACAACACAGAAAGCCTTTGTCAATCACGCCAACCATCACGCCGCCGCCCGCTCCCGGTCTCGACTGCTCTTCAACACCACCGAATAACCCACATTGAAGGTGCCGAACTCAGCGAGGGAGACAAACAGCTCTTCGCTCAGGCGCAGCTTCCAGGCCGGGCCGAGTTGTACATCGCACTCCGCCAGCGGGTTGCGGTAATGCAGGCTGACCGCGCAACCGTTGGGATCCTTGTAGCCGGTCAGCAGATCGATCAGGCGGCGCACATCGACAGCTTCCTTCAAGTCCAGTTTCAGGCCGGTGGCGAAGCGGGTACGCGCGGTGTCGAGGTCCATCACTTCTTCGGCGGTGACGCGCATGCCGCCGGAATAGCTGTCATCCCGCGCATTGCCGGCGACGATCAGCAGCGCGTCTTCTTTCAGCAGTGGCTTGTTGGCATCGAACAACTCGCCAAACACAGCGATTTCGAGCTGCGCGCCGCGGTCGTCCAGCACGATGCTGGCCATCTTGCCGCGCCGGGTCATCTGGATGCGCATGCTGGCGATAGTGCCGGCCATCAGTTGCAGTTCGCGCTGCGGCTTGACGTCTTTCAGAGGGCGGTCGACCAGGCCCTTCAGCGCGGCGCGGTCGGCGTCGAACGGATGGCCGGACAGATACAACCCGAGCGCGGCTTTCTCCTGAATCAGGCGTTCCTTCAGCCCCCATTCCGCCGCCTTGACCAGATCCGGCGGCGTTTGCGCTTCGACATCGCCGAACAGCGAGTCCTGCGCGGCATTGGCATGCTGATTTTCCGCCCATTCCATGGCCAGGCCGACACTCATCAGCGCGGCATTGCGGTTGGCATGCAGCGTATCGAAGCCACCGGAACGGATCAGCGCTTCGATCACGCGCCGATTGACGATGCGCTTGTCGACGCGACGACAGAAATCGAACAGCGAGTTGAACGCGCCACCCGATTCGCGCGCGGCCAGGATGCAGTTGATCGCCCCCTCGCCGGTGCCCTTCACCGCGCCCAGGCCGTAGCGCACCTGCTTGCGGTCCACCGGCACGAAGCGGAAGCCGGACTGGTTGACATCCGGCGGCAGGATGGCGATGCCGTTCTTGATCGCGTCGTCGACGAAAATCTTGACGCTGTCGGTGTCGTCCATATCGGCCGACAAGGTGCCGGCCATGTAGGCGGCGGTGTGGTGCGCCTTCAACCAGGCGGTCTGGTAGGACACCACGGCATAGGCGGCGGTGTGCGATTTGTTGAAGCCGTATTCGGCGAACTTTTCCATCAGATCGAACAGCTTCATCGCCAGTGCCGGGTCGTAACCCTTCTTTGCCGCGCCCTCGGCCATGATACTGCGGTGCTTGGCCATTTCCTCGGCCTTTTTCTTGCCCATCGCGCGGCGCAGCAAGTCGGCGCCGCCCAGCGTGTAGCCGCCGATGATCTGCGAAATCTGCATCACCTGTTCCTGATAGACGATGACGCCGTAGGTCGGCTCCAGACATTCCTTCAGGTCGGGGTGGAAGTAGTCGATGCTCTGCTTGCCCTTCTTGCGCAGGATGAAGTCATCCACCATGCCGGAACCCAGCGGACCCGGCCGGTACAGCGCCAGCACGGCGATGATGTCCTCGAAACGGTCTGGTTCCAGCTTGGTCAGCAGCTTCTTCATGCCGTCCGACTCGAGCTGGAAGATCGCCGTGGTGTTGGCCTTCTTCAGGATGTCGTAGGCCGCCTTGTCGTCCAAAGGCAGCGTCTCCAGATTCACGTCCCAGTTCGGGTCGAGCTGTTTGATGAAGCGCACCGCCCAGTCGATGATGGTCAGGTTGCGCAGGCCGAGGAAGTCGAACTTGACCAGGCCGACCTTCTCCACATCGTCCTTGTCGAACTGCGACACCACCGAATCCGAACCTTCGACGTTGTACAGCGGACAGAAATCGGTCAGCTTGCCCGGCGCGATCAGCACGCCGCCGGCATGGGTGCCGATGTTGCGCGACAAGCCTTCCAGTTTGCGCGCCAGATCGAACAACTCCTTGACCTCCTCCTCCTGCTCGTAGCGCGCCTTCAGTTCCGGCACCTGTTCCAGCGCCTCGTCCAGCGACACGTTCTTGCCCGGCTGGTTGGGAATCAACTTGGAAATCTGATCGCAGAAGGTGTAGCTGAGGTCGAGCACGCGGCCGACGTCGCGCACCACCGCGCGCGCCGCCATGGTGCCGAAGGTGGCGATCTGCGACACCGCGTCGGCGCCGTATTTGTCGCGCACGTATTCGATGACCCGACCGCGTCCGTCCTGGCAGAAGTCGACGTCAAAGTCGGGCATGGACACCCGCTCCGGGTTAAGAAATCGCTCGAACAACAGCGCGTAAGCCAATGGATCCAAATCGGTAATTCCGATCGAGAACGCCACCAGCGAACCCGCGCCGGAACCCCGTCCCGGCCCCACCGGCACGCCGTTGTGCTTACCCCAGTTGATGAAGTCCGCCACGATCAGGAAGTAGCCGGGGAAGCCCATCTGGATGATGGTGTTCAGCTCCAACTCCAGCCGCGCTTCATATTCTTCGAGACGCGATGCCCGCACCTTCTCGTCCGGGAACAGCACCCGCATGCGTTTGACCAGGCCCTCGCGGGCGAACTGGCGCAGGTATTCCTCCAGCGGCATGCCGCCCGGCGTCGGGAAATCCGGCAGCTTGCTCTTGCCCAGTTCCAGCGTCAGGTTGCAACGCCGCGCAATCTCGACGCTGTTTTCCAGCGCTTCCGGCAGATCGGCGAACAGCTCGGCCATTTCGGCCTGGGTCTTGAAGAAATCCTCTTCGGTAAAGGTCTTCGGCCGGCGCTGATCGGACAGCACGTAGCCTTCAGAGATGCACACCCGCGCCTCGTGCGCCATGTAATCGTCGCGCGTCATGAACTCGACCGGATGCGTCGCCACCACCGGCAGCCCGAGTTCCTCCGCCAACGCCACCGCATGCACCACATGCGGCTCGCATTCCGGCCGGCCGTCGCGTTGCAATTCCAGGTAATAGCGATCCGGGAAGCGCGCCGCCCAATCGGCCGCCAGCCGCCGCGCGGTATCGTGCGCATCGTTGAGCAGCGCCACGCCGACATCGCCCAGATGGCCGCCGGACAATGCGATCAAGCCCGCCGTGCTGGCGACATCGAACCAGGCCGGTTGCAGGATGGCGCGGCCGCGATGCATGTTGCTACGGTACGCGCGGGTCAATAGTTCACAGAGATTGCGCCAGCCCTGGGTGTCCTGCACCAGCAGCAACATGCGCGTCGGCTTGTCGACGGACTCCGGTGGCGCTACCCAGACATCGCAGCCGGCAATCGGCTTGACACCTTTCTTGCGCGCGCCGGAATAGAACTTGACCAGACCGAACACATTGCCCAGATCGGTCAACGCCAGCGCCGGCATGGCGTCATTGCGCGCCAGCTTGATCGCGTCATCGACTCGCAGGATGCTGTCCTGTATCGAGTATTCGCTGTGCAGGCGCAGGTGGATGTAGCGGGGATCGGACATGGACAGCAGGCAAGCAAAGGAGGCGAATTCTACCTGCCCCATCCGGTTCGGGACATGGACGGAAATTTCCGAAGTTGCCGCGACGCGGCCTGAAAACGCGTGTAGCCGCGGTGAGCCGGGCGAATTTCCCCAATCCCGAACGCAAAGTAGAAATTTCCATGAACGAACGGCTCTGGAGGTCGAGTCCATCGAACATGGAAGCAAAACAGGACAGCGCTTTACCGCCCGACCATGTGCGCGAAATAGAACGCGCCGTAGACGCCCGCCAGCCACAGCGGCATGCCCAGCGTCATGGCGACGATGTAGAGCGGTCTTTCCCAAGCGGCGACCGGGAGCGTGGCGCTTTTGATGGAATCGAACTTGACCAACTCGGGATGAGTCGCTTCTTCGGTGGGATCGGGCGTCAGTTCCTGCTTCGGAATGCCGGACCAGTCCGGCCCCTTGAGGCGGCCGTGGGCATAGGTGATGAACAGCCAGGGCAAGGCGACGATGATGCCGAACAGGAGCGTCACCAGGATGCCCAGCGGCGCCTTGATGCCTCCCTGACGGATCAGCGCGCGGCCCCAGCGGGCGGGAAAGTAATTGCGCATGACGGCGAAGTAACCGTAGGCCAGTTCGGGCGACCGAACCTGCACCGGCCAATGCTCGAATTCACTGTCGATGTAGCGGCGCAGGTATTCCCAGGCGGCCTGGCTGTCCTCCGGAAAGGGCGAGGTGACGCTGAAATTGTGGATATAGCGAATGATCTTGTTGTCCGGGTCGTAATCCACCAGATCCAGATAACCGTTGGCCGCTGTCACGGTACCGACGCGGTGATGACAGGGAATCAGGTCGTCGAAGTTGGAAACCACAAGGCGACCGAAACGCCAGGCGTAGAGCTTGCGGCTGTGACGGCAGAAACGGTAGTGCATGTCACGGTTGTCGCGCCAGTCCATGAGGAACATTTGGAGGGCGCCGACAGGCATCATCACAATTGCTATCACAAACGTGATAGACATAATAACTGTATTTGAAGTGCTATCTATCGCATCAAAAGGGTAATTGATGGCGGATGAAATAGAAAAATAGACTCCTGGCATGGCAACAATCAAGAATGAAAAAATGCCTAGTCCCGCAATAAAATCCATTCCCGCCCGCGTCTGCAAAAACGCCGTATCCGCATGCTCAATGAGTCCCTGCGAAGCGATACGTTTGGTCGGCTCCTTGTTCAGCTTTTCGAGCACCCCGACCTTGTGAACATGCAATGCATTCTCGGTCTCGAATGCCGGCACATCGCGTACTTCATAACCCAATCTGATTTTTTTCAAAACTACCTCGCTTTTTCGTACACGGGGGCACACCGTCAGGTTGCGACGCACTCCGCCGCACGTTTCTCAGCGGCGGCTTTTTCCTCGACTGCCTTACTGACGACGGCAGCGGCCGGGTAGCTCAGCCGTTCGATCCGTCCCGCCTTGATGGGCAGGACAACCTCCGGCTGGTTCAACTGGTCCGGCCAATAGCGC
>JAGUXX010000291.1 GCA_020061585.1 Betaproteobacteria bacterium
CCCTTGCCGTATACCCCATACGGCGGCGGGTCCGCGCCTAGCCTGGCGGAAAAATCCATCCGTTTTATATGTACCGGCAAGCGTGCAGCACCACACTAGAATAGAACGATCAGCAACCTGAATAGAGTTCGCCATGACCCTGCAAGAGTTGCGTTATCTGGTCGCGCTGGCCGACTGTGGTCATTTCGGGCAAGCCGCCGAGGCCTGCTTCGTCAGCCAATCGACGTTGTCCACCGGCTTGAAGAAGCTGGAAGATTATCTTGGCGTGATCGTCTTCGACCGCTCATTGAAGCGAGTCACGCCGACCCCGATCGGCCGCGAAATCGTCGAATCGGCGCGGCGCATCATTGATGAAGCGGCGCGGATCCGCGAGATGGCGAGCTATGCCAAGGATCCGATGGATCGTACCTTGCATCTGGGGGTGATCCCGACGCTTGGGCCATACTACCTGCCGCATGTGGTTACCCGGGTGAGCGCCGCTTTCCCCAAACTGCGCCTGTTGCTGCGCGAGGAAATGACGCCGTACATGCTCGAACATCTGGCCGACGGCAAGCTGGACGCGGGTCTGTTGGCGTTGCCGATCGACGATCCCGGGCTGGAAGTCGCGCCATTGTTCATCGAACCGTTTCTGGCCGCGGTGCCGGGCGGCCATGTCTTGGCCAAGTCGCGTACAGTCAATATCGACGAGCTGGCCGCCGCCGGGCTGATGTTGCTGGAGGAAGGCCACTGTCTGCGCGATCAGGCGTTGGAGGCCTGCCATCTGCAAGGCCTGAAAAGCGAGGAAATCCGCGCTACCAGCCTGGAAACGCTGCGGCAGATGGTCGCCATGGGATTGGGCGTGACCTTGATTCCGACCTTGGCCGGCGCCGGCCTCAATGCCACCGGCGAACAGGTGGTGCTGAAACCGATCAGCAAGCCGGGCGCGGCGCGCAGCATCGGTCTGGTATGGCGGCGACGTTCGCCGATGACCGCCAGCATCCAGCGCTTGGCGGAAACCTTGCGCGCCAAACTGCCGCAGGGCGTGTTGCCGATCAAATAAGGCTAAAGCTGCCGGCCGGCGGGGTTGCTCAGCGTGTGCCGTACCACAACGCGGCGACCGCGATGATCGCGACCAGCGCCCAGCCCAGGCGATCGACGTAGCGATGCAGGATCGCCTCCATGCGCGCGCCGCCCCAGGCCATCAAACCGGCGACCAGGAAAAACCGCAGGCCGCGGCCGATGAACGAGGCGGCGGCGAACGGCAGCAAGGCCATCGACAACGCGCCGGCGGCGATGGTGAACACCTTGTAAGGGATGGGCGAGAAGCCGGCGACGAACACCGCCCAGAAACCCCAGCGCCCGAACCATTCGACGGCGGTCTGATAGGCCGGCCAATAATTGCTGTCTTGCAACCAGGGTTGCAGGGCATCGAAGGCGAAATAGCCGATGGCATAGCCGAGCAGACCGCCGGCGACCGAGGTCAGCGTCGTCAGCAGCGCGAAATACCCGGCGCGGCGCGGCGTGGCCAGACACATCGGCGCCAGCATCACGTCCGGCGGCACCGGGAAGAACGATGACTCCGCGAAACTCAGTCCGCCCAGATACCAGGGCGCGCGCGGATGTCGGGACCAGATCATGGCGCGGCGGTAGAGCGGGGAAAACAGTTTCATCGGAACCTCGGATGGGGTGTCGGGCGGCGCCGTTCAGGGCCGCGCGTTGATGCGGTAAACCTTGCCTTCCAGCATGCCCGGCACCCACAGTTTGCCCTGGTCGTCGAGCGTCATGTCGGCCGGTCCGGCGATGGCGAATGTCGGGTTGGCAACGCTGACCGCGCCGCTGCGGGTGTCCAGCACCTGCAACAGGCCGGCGGGTTCGAACTTGACCCAGTTGGAGATCAGCCAGCGATTGGCGCCCAGATCGACCATGCCGTCGAAGTAGCCGGAGGGTTGCACATTCCAGGTCTTGTCCAGCGTCGCCCGCAGGCCGTCGGGCGAACTTTGCAGGCGATAGGCCTTGACCTTGCCGTTGGGCAGCGAGTTCGTTCCCCACTCGGCCAGCATCAGACGACCGCCGACGTACTTCATGCCATTCGGGCCTTGTGGCGCGGCGTCGAATATCAGTTCGCTGTAAGACCTGTTCGCCAGATCGATGATGAACACCTTGCCGATATCGGTCGCGGAGAGCAGCAGGCGGCGGTTGTCGTAACGCGCGAATGCGTTCAGGAACACGCTGCCGGTGGCGCGCAGATCGAGCTTGAACACCTGCTTGGCGTCGCGCAGGCGGTAGCCCAGCACGCGATCGATATCGGCGACATAAAGGATGCCGTCGACCACGATCATGCCCTTGGGGGCATCGAGCGCTTCCGCCCACTTCAATTGCTTGAGGTTGCCGTCGCGGTCCAGGCGCGAGATGAAGCCGTCGCCATCTTTCGCGGAAGGTTCCAGCTTGATGCCGAGATTGGAGACGAATACCTGGTCGCCGGCGACCACCACGCTTTCCGGTGAAGCGAAGCCGGAAACAGTCTTTTCAATCACCGCAGAGGCGGCCTGCGCGGCGGCGGCGAAGCCGAGCAATAAAACGATGGCGGCAAAACGCGAAATCATACGGCCTCCCGAAAGGTCATAAAACTCAAACCACGGCGCCGGATTCTTCCTTCGGCGGCTTGATGAAGTCCTCGCGCGACACGCCCAGCCACATCACGATGGGGCTGGCGACCAGCACCGAGGAATAGGTGCCGATGACGATGCCGATGGTCAGCGCCAGCGCGAAGCCGTACAGCACCTCGCCACCCAGCAACAGCATCGCCAGCACCATGATCTGGGTGGTGCCGCTGGTGATGATGGTTCTGGACAGGGTCGCGGTCTTGGCGTTGTCCATGATCGCCGCCACGTCGGTCATGCGGGTCTTCTTGAAGTTCTCGCGGATGCGGTCGAACACCACCACCGTGTCGTTCACCGAGTAGCCGAGGATGGCCAGCACGGCGGCCAGCACGGTCAGCGAAAAATCCCATTGAAACAGCGACCAGACGCCGAGCACGATGAACACGTCATGCGCGGTGGCGAAGATCGCGCCCAGCGCGAAACGCCATTCGAAGCGCAACGCCAGATACAGCACGATGCCGATCGACACCACCACCAGCGCCAGCGCGCCATCCTCGAACAGTTCGTTGCCGACCTGCGGGCCGACGAACTCGACCCGCCGCAGTTCCACTTTCGGCTGCTGCTGCTGGAGCACCGCCAGCACCTTTTCCGACAACTGCGCCGAGGTGGCGCCGGCCTTGACCGGCAAGCGCACCAGCACATCGGTCGAACTGCCGAAATTCTGCACCTGCGCGTCGGCATAGCCATTGCTGGCCAGGTGATTGCGGATCGCCGGCACATCGGCGGCGGCGGGATAACCCATTTCCATCATTGTGCCGCCGGTGAAATCGACACCCAGATTCAGGCCCTTGGTCGCCAGCAGCGCGATCGAGGCGATGATGAAAAAGATCGAGACAAAGATCGTGCTGCGCGCATAGCGCATGAACGGGATGTCTTTCTTGACGTGGAAGAGTTCCATGTTGTCGTTCCCTTAGATGGACACTTTGGTCAGGCGCTTGGCCCTGCCGTAGGTCAGGTTGACCACTGCGCGGGATACGATGACGGCGCTGAACATCGAAGTCAGGATGCCCAGGCACAGGGTCACGGCGAAGCCGCGCACCGGGCCGGAACCCAGCCAGAACAGCGCGATGCCGGCGATCAGCGTGGTGATGTTGGAGTCCAGGATGGTGTCCCAAGCCCGGTCGTAACCGGCGGACAACGCGGCCTGCGGTGACATGCCGTTGCGCAGTTCCTCGCGGATGCGCTCGGCGATGATCACGTTGGCGTCGATCGCCATGCCCAAGGTCAGGGCGATACCGGCGATGCCGGGCAGCGTCAGCGTCGCCTGCATCATCGACAGCAGCGCCACCAGCAGGAACAGATTGACCGACAGCGCCACGACCGCGACGACACCGAACAACTGGTAATAGACCACCATGAACAGCGCCACGGCGGCGAAACCGATCAGCGTCGAATTCAGGCCGCGTTCGATATTGTCGGCGCCCAGCGACGGGCCGACGGTACGTTCCTCGACGATCTCCATCGGCGCCGCCAGCGCCCCGGCGCGCAACAGCAGGGCGACGTCGTTGGATTCCTGAGTCGAGTCCATGCCGGTGATCTGCACCCGGCCGCCGCCGATTTCCTCGCGGATCACCGGCGCGGTGACCACCTCGATCTTGCCCTTCTCGATCAGCAGGATCGCCATCCGCTTGCCGACGTTCTCGCGCGTGACGTTCTTGAAAATCCGCGCGCCGCGACCATCCAGGTTGATATGCACGGCGGATTGATTGGTCTGACTGTCGAAACCGGGTTGCGCGTCGGTGATGTACTCACCAGTCAGCACCACGGTTTTGCGCACCAGCACCGGCATGCCGTTGCGCTCGTAATACATCTCCGCGCCGAACGGCGTCTGGCCGGCGGCGGCGGCCTGCATGGCGACCGGGTCCTGCATGCGTTCCTCGTCGACCATGCGGATTTCCAGGGTCGCGGTGCGACCGAGGATCTCCTTGGCCTTGGCGGTGTCCTGCACGCCGGGCAATTGCACCACCACCCGGTCGACACCCTGCTGCTGAATCAACGGCTCGGCGACGCCCAGCTCGTTGACCCGGTTGCGCAGCGTGGTCAAATTCTGCTTCAGCGCGAACTCCTGGGTTTTGACTTGCGCCATCTTGTTCAGCGTCGCGCTGAGCGCATATTCCTCGCCGATTTGCGCCTCAGCGATTTGCAGATCGGGATACGCGTCCTCGATCGCCTTGCGCGCGGCGTCGCGCTGCTCGGCATCGCGGAAGCGCAGATTGACCAGTTCGCCTTCGCGGCCGATGGCGGTGTAACGCACTTTCTTTTCGCGCAGCAGGGTGCGGATATCACCTTGATAGCGTTCGGCGGCTTTCTCCAACGCCTTCGGCATGTCCACCTGCATCAGGAAATGCACGCCGCCGCGCAGGTCCAGACCGAGATTCATCGGCAACGCGCCCAAGGCGGACAGCCAGTCCGGTGAAGCCGGCAGCAGATTCAGCGCCACCGTATAACCCGAACCGAGACTGGTCTGGATGACATCCCTGGCCTTGATCTGGGTGTCGGTGTCGGCGAAGCGCGCTTTCACGCCGCGCGGATCGAGCGCCACCCCGGTGGAATTCAAACCGGCCGTGCGCAAGGCGGATTCGACCCGGTTCAATAAGGCGGTATCGACCTTTTCGGTGGTCCGGATCGGCATCACCTGTACCGCCGGCACATCGCCGAAGAAGTTCGGCAAGGTGTAAACGAAGGCGATGATCAGGGCCGCGCCGATGACGATGTACTTCCAGAGGGGATAGCGGTTCATGATTTAACCGTGAAAAGTGAAACGTGAATGGTGAAACGTGAGGCGTGAGGCGTGAGGCGTGGAAGGTGAAACGTGCATTTCACATTTCACCTTTCACGTTTCACCAGGAAGTTCTCAAAGGTCCTTGATCGTGCCTTTGGGCAGCACGGTGGTCACCGTGGCGCGCTGGAAGTGCGATTCGACGCCGCCGCCGATGTCCAGCGTGATGTACTGGTCGGCAATCTTCACCACCTTGCCGACCTGGCCGCCGGCGGTGATCACCTCGTCGCCTTTCTGTATCGACTCCTGCATCTTCTTGGTCTCCTTGGCGCGCTTCATCTGCGGTCGGATGATCAAGAAGTAGAACAGCGCGAACAGCACGATCAAGGGCAGAAAACTCATGATCGGATCGGGTTGTGCGGGGTCGGCGGCAAAAGCGGGTGATATCAGCATGATGAACAAACCTGTAGAGAAAAACTCGCGCATTCTAACAGCCCGATGTGACAAGCTCTTGATCCGGAAAAACTTTGATCACGGAATCAGTGTTTGCGCGGCGTGCGCGTCGATCCAGCGGTTGCCTCACGCCACGCCCTGCTGTCGCTGCGCCAGAAACCGCCGCCGCCATTCCGCGAAGCGCTCCTGCTCCAGCGCCTCGCGCAGGCGCGCGGTGAAGTCCTGATAGAAATGCAGGTTGTGGATCGAGTTCAGCCGGGCGCCGAGCATTTCGCCGGAGCGGTGCAGATGATGCAGATACGAGCGACTGTAATTGCGGCAGGTATAGCACGCGCATTGCGGGTCGATCGGCCCGGTATCCGCCTTGAACCGGGCGTTGCGAATGCGCAGATCGCCGCTCCAGGTGAACAGCAGGCCATGCCGGGCGTTGCGGGTGGGCATCACGCAGTCGAACATGTCGATGCCGCGCTCGATGGCGAACACGATGTCTTCCGGTGTGCCGACGCCCATCAGGTAGCGCGGCTTGTCTTCCGGCAGGCGATGCCCCATGTGGTCGAGGATGCGTTCCATGTCTTCCTTGGGCTCGCCGACCGACAGACCGCCCAGCGCGTAGCCGTCGAAACCGATTTCCGTCAGTCTCTCCAGCGAGCGTTCGCGCAGATCTTCGTACATGCCGCCCTGGACGATGGCGAACAAGGCGTTGGGATTGCCTTCATGCGCATTTTTCGAACGCTCGGCCCAGCGCAGCGACAGTTCCATCGAAATGCGCGCGGTATCGTGGTCGGCCGGATACGGTGTGCATTCATCGAAGATCATCACGATGTCCGAGTTCAGCGTCTTCTGGATTTCCATGCTCTTTTCCGGCGACAACATCAGCCGCTGACCATCCAGCGGCGACGCGAACTTGACGCCCATTTCGCTGATTTTGCGCAAATGTGTCAGGCTCCAAACCTGAAAGCCGCCGGAATCGGTCAAAATCGGGCCATCCCAGCGCATGAAGCCGTGCAGGCCGCCATGCGCGGCAATCACCTCCTGGCCCGGGCGCAGCCAGAGATGGAAGGTGTTGCCGAGAATGATCTGGGCGCCGAGGTCGACCAGTTCGTGCGGCGTCACGCCCTTGACCGTGCCGACCGTGCCGACCGGCATGAACACCGGGCTCTGAATGACGCCATGGGCGGTTTGCAATGTGCCGCGACGGGCTTTGCCGGAACGATGCGTGACCTGAAATTGCATAGGAGTGAGCCGATAAATGCGAGGACGTATGAGGGGTGCGAGTTTAATGCCCGCCTGGCTGTTTGCCGCCTTGCTTGGCGCATTGGGCGAAGCGCGCGCCGATGCAAGTTGTACCGCCGAGCAAGTCAAGCAGATTCGGATCGGTGCGCAAATCTTCAGCGTCGAGGTGGCCGCCAGTGTCGATGTACGCGCCCGCGGACTGTCCGGCCGATCGGCTTTGAGGCAAGGTACCGGCTTGTGGTTCGTGTTTCCCGCGGCCGACATGTACGGCTTCTGGATGCATGACATGCGCTTCCCGATTGACCTGATCTGGGTCAGTCCCGAGTTGACGGTTGCCGACGCTATCAGCCTGCAGCCTTGTATAGACAAGAACTGTCCAGTTCACTATCCGCCCAGTCGCGTCAGGTATGTGCTGGAAATCAATGCCGGGACGTTTGCTGGAAAACCGGGTGATTCGGTGGCCTGGCGTTGCGCGCCTGACGGCCGGAACTGAGCCCCTGAAATGAACTGGCGCCCGTCAGGGCGCCAGTAACAGGGTTCAGCCTGGGGTAGCCGTATTACCAGCTCTGACGGCCACGCGGCTTGGTTGCCGCCGGGCGATGATCGTCGTTCTGGCTGTGCGCGCCCTTGTAGGCCGGGCGACCTTCCGGCTTGGTCCAGGTGCTGGTCTTCTCCGGGCGATCCCAGGAATGCGCCGGTTTGGCCGACACCGCGCGGGCATCGGGTTTGTTCCAGGCCGGACGTGCATCCGGCTTGCCTTGCCAGCCGCCGCCGCTATTGCCGGCGGGCGCGCCAAACGAATTGCCGCGAGCGTCGTCG
>JAGUXX010000280.1 GCA_020061585.1 Betaproteobacteria bacterium
CCGGCGCAAGCTTCCGCCGCTGCCGGCGGCGACGACCAAACCCTGATGCGCGCCTTCGAAGCCAACCTGCAGCTGCTTGCCGGCTCCTGTCGGACGCGCTGGCCGGAATTGGCCGGCCGCGCCGAACAACTGGCCGCCTCGCTGCGCGACAGCAAGCAACTCGAAACCCGGCAATACGAAATCTGGTCGGGCTTGTGGCGTGACTTGCTGATTCATGTCGAGGACGATCACGAACTCGCCGCCGGCCTGAAGCGTTTGATGGGTCTGCTGTTTCTGAACATCGGCGAACTGGTCGGCGACGAAGCCTGGCTGTCCGGCCAACTCACCGCCATGCAAAACCTGATGAGCGGTCAACTGCATGCCGAAGTGCTGCTCGAAGCCGAGCGCGGCCTGCGTGAACTGGCCTACAAGCAAGGTGTGCTCAAGGGCGGGCTGGAAGAAGCGCGTTCGCGCCTGAAGGATCTGGTTGCCATCTTCATCGACCGGGTCGGCGAAATGAGCCAGAGCGCCGACGGTTACCACGCCCGCATCGGCGAATACACCGAGAAGATCAGTCAGGCGCGTGACATCAGCGAACTGGGTGATGTGGTCGGCGGTCTGTCGGCCGATATCGGCGGCCTGCGCGACACCTTGCGCGGCAACCACGCCGAACTGGTCGCCGCGCGAACTCAGGCGGAACAAGCGGAGAAGCGGGTGGAGGAACTGCGGGCGGAACTGGCCCAGGTCTCCAACCTGGTGCGCGAGGACCAGCTCACCGGCGCGCTCAACCGACGCGGCATGGACGAGGCGTTCGACCGCGAACTGGCGCGCACCGAGCGACTGCAAGCGCCGCTGTCGATCGGCATGCTCGACCTGGATCACTTCAAGAAACTCAACGACAGTCTCGGCCACCAGGCCGGCGACGCGGCGCTGCGCCACCTGACCCATGTCGTGCGTGATCTGTTGCGCCCCACCGACACGCTGGCGCGCTATGGCGGCGAGGAGTTCCTGATCCTGCTGCCCAACACCGATCTCGACGAGGCCGAACAGGTGCTGAAACGCATCCAGCGCGAACTGACGCGGAAATTTTTCATGCACGACAACGAACGCGTGCTGATCACTTTCAGCGCCGGCGTCGCCGCGCTGCGCCCCGACGAAGCCCAGGCGGCGCTGGTGGCGCGCGCCGATGCCGCGATGTACAACGCCAAGCAACTTGGACGCAACCGTGTCGAGCGCGGTTAGGGACACGCTGATCCATTCGTCACCCCGGCGAAAGCCGGGGTCCAGATCGTTGATTTCACTGGATTCCGGCTGGGTCGAGTCGCGTTTCATCATCCTTGCCCGGATATTTTTAAACTTGACCAAAAAACTCATCGTGGATTTGTGCATTAGAATATTTGCATAAATCCAATTTCATATTTGAACCAACTCCGGACATCGACCAGTCTTCAACGGCGGGTTGTGGATCGGAAATAGACAAAACGAGAAGTCATGACCAAGGCCGTCAGCTTGTTTGCAGTATTTGCACTGCTGTTGTTGTTCTGGGTGCTGCTCAATGGTTCACTCGCCACCGACGTGCTGTTGGTCGGCGCGATCGCGGCGCTGATCATCGCCGTGCTGTTTCGCCGGCAACTCGCCGTGGTCACCGAATTTCGCGGCACGCCACAGGCCTTCCTGGCCACCGCGCGGTATCTGGTCTATCTGCTCAAGGAACTGGTCAAGTCGAATCTGCGGCTGGCCGGCATCGTGCTTTCCCCCGCGCTGCCGCTGAATCCCGGCATCGTCAAGACCCGCACCCGCCTGAACAGCCGCATGGGTCGGCTGCTGCTGGCCAATTCGATCACCCTGACGCCCGGCACGCTGTCGGTGGAACTGGATGGCGAATGGCTGTACATCCACTGGGTCACCGTCGAATCCAGCGATATCGACGCGGCGACCGCCAGCATCGTGGCGGGTTTCGAGCAACATCTCGAGGTCATGTATGGTTGATTTGCTGATCTATCTGGCGGCGGCGCTGACCGGCCTGGCGTTGCTGCTCGCCCTGTATCGTTTCGTCAAGGGCCCGTCGACCGCCGACCGGGTCATCGCCTTCGATGTGCTGACCATCATCGGCATTACCGCCATCGCGCTGCTGGCGCTGCTGGAGGGACGCGGCATCTATCTCGATGTGGCGCTGGTCTACGCGCTGCTGTCCTTCCTCGGGGTGATCGTCATCGCCCGTTATCTGGAGCGGGGTCTGTGATGGAGTCTCTGCTTGCGCCGCTTGGCGGCGTGCTGTTGGTCGCTGGCGCGACCTTTCTGCTGCTCGGCGGCCTGGGGCTGGTGCGCATGCCGGACATATTCAACCGCATCCAGGCCGGCGCCAAGGCGACCACGCTGGGCACGCTGCTGTCGCTGGCCGGCATCGCCTGTCTGCAACCGGCGTGGGCGGCGAAGCTGCTGCTGATCGGCCTGTTCATCCTGTTCACCAATCCGCTTTCCTCGCATGTGCTGGCGCGCGCCGCGCACCGCGGCGGCGCGGAAAAGTCGCCGCTGACCGCGGTCGATCGATTGGCCGAAGACCAGCGGGGAGACCAAGCATGAATTCCATGAGTCCGTTGATCCTCGGCCTCAGCGTGTTGCTGTGCGTGACGCTGATCGGCGCGGCACTGGTGGCGATCCGCGCCACCCGTCTGCCGATCGCCATCCTCGCCGCCGGCCTGGTCAGCCTGATCGCCTCGATCCTGTTTCTGGTGCTCGCCGCGCCCGATGTGGCGATGACCGAAGCGGCGATCGGCAGCGGCCTGACCACCTTCCTGTTCTTCTTCGTGCTGGCGCGGGTGCGCGGCGCGGAAAAAGACGGCGACGAACTTGCCGGTGACGAACTTGCCGGCGTCAAGCATGACGGGGTTGGAAAATGATCAAGCGCGCCATCGCCCTGCTGCTGACGCTCGCCGTCGGCGCGTTGTTCGCCAGCCTGCTGGTCGGCTATGTGCCGGACAGCGAACTGAACCACACCGCCCGCTATTACGCCGAACGCACCGCCGAAGACATCGGCGCGGCGAACATCGTCACCGCCATCATCGTCACCTATCGCGGCCTCGACACCCTCGGTGAAGTCACCGTGCTGTTCATCTCCGCCGCCATCGTCGGCCTGGTGCTGGCGCAAGGCAGAGTGTTGAACAATGCGCCGAACAACGCGCCGCGCCAGACGCGCGCGCCGGTCAGCGAACTGCTGAGCACCGGCAGCCGAGTGCTGACGCCACTGATCCTGCTGCTCGGCGTGTATGTCTTCGTCAACGGCCATCTGACTCCCGGCGGCGGCTTCCAGGGCGGCGCCATCGTCGCCTCCGGCATGCTGCTGCTGTTGCTGGCCGATCCGCTGAAACAGTTCAGCCACCGCCTGATCGCCGTGCTGGAGTCGCTGTCCGGTCTGCTGTTCGTCGGCATCGGCGTGCTCGGCGTGCTGCTCGCCGGCGGCTTCCTCGACAACCGATTGCTGCCGATCGGCACGCTCGGCGAGCTGTTCTCGGCCGGCGTCATTCCGGTGATTTATTCGCTGATCGGCCTCAAGGTCGGCGCCGAGTTCTCCTCGATGCTGGCCAGCCTTTCGGAGACGAACCATACAGAAAATTCGGAGGAAACATGATCAGCCTCGCCCAGATGGCCATGGCCGCCGGTTTCGTGTTGATCCTGATCGGCTTTTACGGCGCCCTGACGCAGCGTAACCTGCTGCGCATGATCGTCGCCTTCAGCCTCGCCAATACCGGCGTGCATATCGTGCTGGTGGCGGTCGGCCACATGCGCGGTCGCACCGCGCCTATCCTCGATGCCGCCGTGCCGGTCGCCGACGCGCTGACCCGGGTCATCGACCCGGTGCCGCAAGCGCTGGTGCTCACCGCCATCGTCATCGGCCTGGGCGTCACCGCGCTGATGCTGGCCTACGCGCTCAAACTGCATGCGCGCAAGCACACGCTGGACATCGCCAAAATGACGGAACTGAAATGGTAAGCGCCCTGCACATCATCACCGCGGCGCTGGCCGCCGCCTTCCTGCTGGGGCTGCTGAAGGAACAACAGCGCGGCCTCGCCTATGGCATCACGCTGCTGACGCTGGCGTTGATGAGCTGGATTTCGGCCGGCTGGCTGTGGACCTTCGCCAGTACCGGCACCGCCGCCGTGGAAATCTTCACCGCCGGCACCGAGCCGCCGTTCGCCATCAATCTGCGCATCGGCCTGGCCGAAGCGGCGCTGACCCTGCTGATCAATCTCGTCGGCCTGCTGTCGGCGCTGGCGCTGAAAGACACGCTGCTGGCGCTGGGGCGGCGGGCGATGGCGGTGTGGCTGGTGGCGGTGATGGCGCTGTCCGGCATCGTGCTGACCCGCGACTTGTTCAATCTGTTCGTGTTCTTCGAACTGACGGTGATCGCCAGCGCCGGTCTGGTGCTGCTCTCCGAACACGCCAAGAATGACGGTCAGGCGCTGGCCGCCGGCTTCAAATATCTGATCGTCTCGCAGTTCATCTCGGCGTTCCTGCTGATCGGCATCATCTTCGCCTATCACGCCACCGGCACGCTGAACATCGACGACATGGCCGCTGCAGCACCGCTGCTCGGCGGCGGCGCGGCGCAGGCGTTCGCGCTGGCCTTCTTCCTGATCTTCATCGCCGTGGTCGCCGAACTGAAACCGTTCCCGGCCAACGGCTGGGCGCTGGACATCTACGAATCGGCGCATCCGGCGTTCTCCGCGCTGTTCTCCGCCGCCACCGGCGCCGCCGCGCTGTTCGCGGTCGACAAGCTGCTGCTGATCGGCGGCGACGCCTGGTTGCCGATGGCCACCGGCATCGGCATCGTCACCTTCGTCGCCGCCAACCTGCTGGCGCTGCCGCAAACGAATGACCGGCGGCTGCTCGGCTATTCGTCGATCGCCCAAACCGGCCTGATCCTGGCCGTGCTCGGCCAGCGCGACATCCTCGGCGAACACACGCTGTACATCGCCGGCGGCCTGCTGCTGTCGCACGCGATCGCCAAGGCCGGCCTGTACTGGCTGTCCGGGCTGATCGCCGAACGCGGTCTCGAAGCCTGGGCGGCGCTGCGCGGCCAGCCGCTGCTGATCTTCGCCTTCGTCAGCTTCATCAGCATGCTCAGCGGCCTGCCGCCGTTCCCCGGCTTCTACGCCAAATGGGAGTTGATCCACCTGCTCGCCGGCGAAGGCCGCATCGTGCTGCTCGGCTTGATCCTGTTCGGCGCGCTGCTCGAAGCCGGTTATCTGTTCCGCTGGTTCGGCTACATCATGAAACGCGAAGCGCCGACCGAAGTCGTCGACAATGTGGCACACAAATTCGGCGCCGTATTTGCCACACTCGCCGCCCTCGCCGCCGCCTGGGCCTTGAGCTTGGTCTGGGGCGAACTGGCCGGCCTGCAATTCGATCGCTTCAACATGCTGCTGGCGCTGCCGCTGCTGTTCGCGCTGGCCTTCCTGCTGCTCGACTGGCTGCCGGTCTGGGTGAAGAACAGCCTGGCCATCGCCGGCCTGCTGGCCTGGTTCTATCTGACCTATACCGAATACGACCCGCTGCGCATGATCTTCGCGGTGATCTTCCTGATCGGCGGTTCGCTGACCCTGCTCGCCAGCTACCATGAACACGGCCGGCGCATCGGCTTCTATCCGTCGGCGATGCTGATGTTCGCCGGCCTGGCGATGCTGATCCGCGCCACCGACAGCTTCGATTTCTTCGTCGCCTGGGAACTGCTGACGGTCGGCTCCTATTTCCTGATCCTGCGCGGCAAGCATTCCGAACCGCACGCGCTGTCCTACATCCTGTTCTCGCTCGGCGGCGCCTTCCTGATCCTCGCCGGCTTCGCGCTGGCCACCCAGGGCGCGCCGTACTTCGATCTGGCGGCGCTGGCCGATCTCGTGCAACCGCTGGCGCCGTGGGTATTCCTGCTGCTGGCCATCGGCTTCATGACCAAGACCGCCGCCATCGGCCTGCACATCTGGCTGCCCGGCGCCCACGCCGAAGCCGAAACCGATGTCTCGCCGATGGTCTCCGGCATTCTGCTCAAGGCCGGTCTGTACGGTCTGATCGTGCTGCTGCTGACCATGGGCCGGCAGGACTTCTACGGCGTCGAACTGATCAACGCCATGCTCTGGATCGGCGCCCTCACCGCGCTGATCGGCAATCTGCTGGCGATCTTCCAGGAAGACGCCAAGCGCCTGCTGGCCTATTCGTCGATCGGCCAGATGGGTTATGCGATGTTCGGCCTGGCGCTGATGAATCACCTGGGCTGGCTGATGGCGCTGATGTTCGTCATCAACCACTATGTCTACAAGTCGATGCTGTTCCTGTCGGTCGGCGGCGTCGCCAAGCGCACCGGCACACGCCAGATGTATCGCATGGGCGGCCTGATCACGCTGATGCCGCTGTCGTTCATCGCCACCCTGATCGGCATCATCGCGG
Source organism: Betaproteobacteria bacterium (assembly GCA_020061585.1). Lineage (GTDB taxonomy): Bacteria > Pseudomonadota > Gammaproteobacteria > Burkholderiales > Thiobacillaceae > PFJX01. The sequence continues at coordinate 6,418 of JAGUXX010000280.1, forward strand.
TGTCCGGCGTGCCGCCGCTGTCCGGCTTCGGCGGCCGCTGGATCTTCTACAACGCCATCCTCACCGCCGAGGCGCGGCTGCCGATGATCCTCATCTTCCTCGCCGGCCCGATCGCCTTCCTGTATCTGTTCCGCCTGATCTACACCATCTTCCTCGGCCAGTTGAAGGACGAATTCCGACGCGTCAAGGAAGCGCCGTTCTGGATCGTGCTGCCGCAGATGATCTATGTCGCCATCCTGCTGGTGGTGGCGGTGGTGCCCGGCCTGGTGCTGCGCCATGTCGACGCCTATCTGAACCATTTCTTCCCGAACGGCGGCCTGATCTGGGAAGGCACCACCATCACCAGCCAGTTCGGCTACTGGAACCCGGTGGCGATCATGATCATCGTCGGGGTGATCTTCATGACGCTGTTCGCCTGGCTGCTGTTCGTCAACCGCCGGGCGCAGAAGGTCAAGCAATTCAACATCGTGTTCTCCGCCGAACGTCCGTTCCGGCCGGAAACCACCCACTTCGCGTGGAATTTCTTCGCTCCCTATCGCAAGGCGCTGGGCTTCCTGACGCTGCCGCTGGTGACCCTGTTCTGGTCGACCATGACCGATCTGCTGCACACCGCCGGCGACTTGGCGCGGCGCTTCTACACCGGCAACGGCCAGACCTACGCCTTCCATCTGCTGGCCTTCGTGGTCATTGTCTATCTGTTCGGCATGGGAGTCCGGCCATGAGCTTCGACTGGATGAAAATCCCCTACGCGCTGCTGACCGTGTTCATCGTGTTCAATTACGGCCTGCTGCTCGGCGCATTTATCCAAAAAATCGGCGCCCGCGCCGGTCGGCGTTACGGCATTCCGGTCTGGCAGAACTATGTCGACCTGATCAAGAACTACGGCCAGCGCACCTCCATCACCCACGGCGTGATGTTCTACCTCGGCCCGGTGTTTCGCCTGACCGGCGGCATCGGCCTGCTGCTGTTCGTGCCGACCATCTACGGCTCGTACATGTTCTCCAACCTGTCGTTCGCCGGCGATCTGATCCTGGCCTTGTATTTCGTGTTCTTCGGCACCCTCGGCATGGCGCTGGGCGCCGGCGAGAGCGGCCATCCGCACGCGGCGATCGGCATCACCCGCGGGCTGTCGCAGGTCAGCGTCGCCGAATTGCCGTTCGCGCTGGCGGTGTTCGCCGTGGCGCTGCAATACCAGACCCTGTCGGTCACCGACATCGTCGCCGCGCAACAGGGCGGCGTGCTGAACTGGACGCTGTTCACCAACCCGCTGGCGGTGGCGGCGGCGATGCTGGCGTTCCTCGGCTCGATGATGCGGCCGCCGTTCGACGTGGTCATCGCGCCGCAGGAAATCCCCATCGGCCCGCCGACCGAATATCACTCCGCCTATCTGGCGCTGATGCAGACCAACCGGGCAATCTTCCCAGTGGCCAAGATGGTGATCTACATGAACCTGTTCTTCGGCGGCGCCACCAGTTGGCCGGAATTCGCCGTGAAGGTGTTCCTGCTGTATCTGTTCTCGGCCTTCGTCGGCGTCTGCTTCCCGCGCTTCCGGGTCGAGCAGTCGATCCGCTGGTTCCTGATCTGGGCCGTGCCGCTCGGCGTGCAGGCGATTTTGTGGGTGTGACATGGAACAAGAATTGAAACCAGAACTGCAGAAACGCATGGTCAAGGGACCGGACGGCGTCGAATTCGAAGTCGAGCCGCTGCGCGACTATTACTGCGAGGCGCTGCCGACGGTGCAGCATGGCGCTTACTTCAAGATCGTCGAAGACTTCTTCAACTGGGCGCGCGCGCAATCCTTGTGGATCCTCGGTTTCGGCACCGGCTGCGGCGCCATCGAGATGCGGCCGCTGATGACGCCGCGCTTCGACGCTTATCGCTACGGCATCCAATGGCGGCCGACGCCGCGCCAGGCCAATCTGCTGGTGATTTCCGGCTACCTGTCGGTGAAGACGTTGAAACGCGCGATCCGCGCCTACGAACAGATGCAGAGCCCGAAATATGTCGTCGGCCTCGGCTCCTGCACCATCAACGGCGGCATGTACTGGGATTCCTACAACACCATCAAACGGCTCGACGACTACATGCCGGTCGACCTCTACATCGTCGGTTGCATGCCGCGCCCGGAAGCGCTGCTGGCCGGCTTCGAAGATCTGAAGAAACTGATCCGCGCCGGCAAGGCCGAAGGCGCCAACCAGTACGCGGAAAAATTCGACTGGTACAAGTCCAACCAGAAACGGGTGATCCACGACTGGGACATGCCGGACTACAACTGGTAAAGCAACAGGCAACCCCGATGCGCGACCTCCATACCCGACTGCAACATCTGTTTCCGCTTGGCGAACTGACCGAACAGCGCCCCAATCTGGGCTTCGTCACCGTGCCGGCGGCCTATCTGCGCCCTACCCTGCTGCATCTGCGCGACCTGGAGGGTTACACGCATCTGGTGCTGCTGACGGCGGTCGACTGGCTGGAAGAAGACCTGTTTCAGCTCACCTACCTGTTGTCGAACCGCGCCGCCGGGCGCGACATCGGCCTGCGCGTCAAGTTTCCCCGCCAGGCGGCGAGCATGGAAAGCATCCACGACCTGTGGCCGACGGCGGCGACCTATCAGCGCGAACTGCGCGAAATGTTCGGCATCGACTTTCCCGGCAGTCCGCGTCTGCATGAAGAATTCATCCTCGAAGGCTGGAACGACATTCCGCCCTATCGGCGCGATTTCGACACCTTGAAATACGCCCGGGCAAACTTCAGCGATCGCCCGGGCCGCGAAACGCGCGACCCGGAACAGCACATGAAACAGCAACTCTATCCGGACGGCGCCTGATATGAATCTCCTCGCCCCCGACCGCAGCCAATACCCGGCCAAGAAAGCCGACGGCACGCTGGACATCGATCTCGCTTCCGGCAAATACCTGAAGCTCTGGCAAGGCCCCAACCACCCCGGCATCACCGGCAACATGTCGGTGGAACTCACCGTCTGCGGCGATGAAGTAGTGGAAGGCAAGACCCATGTCGGCTACCTGCATCGCGGCTTCGAGAAGCTGATGGAGCGGCGCAGCTTCATCCAGTGCTTCCCCATTGTCTGCCGCATCTGCGTGCCGGAGCCGGATTTCAACGAATACTGCTACGCCGCCGCCGTCGAGGAACTCGCCGGCATCCAGTCGCCGGAGCGCGCCAATTGGATACGCGCGCTGATCCTGGAAATGGGCCGCATCAACAGCTATCTGATGTTCCTCGGCGGCCAAGCCGGCGCGCTGGGTCTGGGCGTCATCGGCCAGTGGACGACCTACGCGCGCGATCTGATGCTCGACCGTTTCGAGGAAATGACCGGCGCGCGCATCTATCACATGTTCATCATGCCCGGCGGCGTGCGCGACAGCTTGCCGGAAGGCTTCGACGCGCGCATGGCAGAAACCCTGCGCGAAATCGAAAGCACCATGCGGGATGTGCAGGACGTGATGTTCCGCAACGCCGTGTTCAAGAAACGCACTGTCGGCCAGGGCGTCATCGACCCGGCCTGGATCGATCAGTACGGCGTCACCGGCCCCAACGCGCGCGCCGCTGGCGTCGCCAAGGATGTGCGTCGCGACCAGCCGTATCTGGTCTACAACGAACTCGAATTCGAACCGGTGATCGGCCACGATTCCGACATCTACACCCGCTCGGATGTGCGCCGGCGCGACCTGCTGATGTCGGTCGACCTGATCCGCCAGATCCTCGCGAAGATGCCGCGCAGCGGTCCGCTGATCGCGGAAATGCCTAGCATGCTGCACTGGAAGATCCCGCGCGGCGAAACCTATGTGCGCGGCGAATGTTCACGCGGCGAATATGGCTATTACCTGGTCACCGACGGCAGCGGCTTCCCGCGCCGGGTCAATGTGCGCGGCCCGTCCTACACCCACGCCATGGCGCTGCTGGAACGCATGATCGTCAATATCAACATCTCGGATGTCGCCGCGCTGATGGTGTCGCTGCATACCTACCCGCCGGAGATCGAGCGATGAACGATGTAGGGTGCGCCATGCGCACCATCGAGCCTGACTGGTGCGCGCGGCGCACCCTACGTGTGGAGATCGATTGATGAGCGTCCGTGACGTACTGTCCCCCTTCACCGCGTGGAAAAACCTGTTCCGCGATCCGGTCAGCATCCTCGACCCGCTGAACCGCCCCGCCGCGCCGCGTTATCGCGGCTTCCACCAGAACGATGTGGAACTGTGCATCGGCTGCGGCACTTGCGAAACCATCTGCCAGAACGGCGCCATCGACATGGTGCCGGTAGACGGCATCCCGACCAAGGACGGCGATTCCGGCCTGCGGCCGCGCATCGACTACGGCCGCTGCTGCTGGTGCGCGCTGTGCGTCGATGTCTGCATGACCAAGTCGCTGACCATGTCCAACGCCTACACCTGGGTGGAAAACGATCCCGACCTGTTCTGCTTCACGCCGGGTGTCGACAAGAAGTACTGGGACAACGCCGAACTCGGATACCGCCGTCCCGACGAACACCGGCTGACCGGCGAAGTCCGCGCCGACATGCGCGAGCTCGAACCCGAGACACGCATCGCTTCTTTCGTCGAAATCGTGCAAGGCTATTCGGTCGAGGAAGCCCGCTTCGAAGCCGACCGCTGCGTCGCCTGCGGTCTGTGCGTCGCCACCTGCCCGACGCACATGGCGATCCCGCAATACATTGCCGCCGTACGCGATGGCGACTACCAGCGCGGCCTGGAACTGCTGTACGACAGCAACCCGTTCTCCGGCATCTGCGGCCGGGTCTGCACGCACAAGTGCGAAACCGCCTGCGCCGCGCGCCACGAGGGCGACCCGATCGCCATTCGCTGGCTGAAGCGGCACATCATGGATCAGGTCACGGCGGAGCAATGCCGCGCGGCGGTCGGCCACGCCGGCGCCGCCACCGGCAAGAAAGTCGCCATCGTCGGCGCCGGTCCGGCCGGCCTCACCGCCGCCTTCGACCTGGCCAAGCAAGGCCACGCGGTCACTGTCTTCGAAGCGCTCGACAAACCCGGCGGCATGACCCGCTGGGGCATCCCGGAATATCGCCTGCCCTACGATGTCATCGACCAGGACGTCGACGTGATCCGCTCGCTCGGCGTCGACATCCGCTGCAACGTCAGGATCGGTCAGGACATCACCCTCGACGAACTGCATGCCACGCATGACGCCGTGCTGCTCGGACTCGGCCTGCAACTCGGCCGCGGCACGCGCATCCCCGGCAGCGACCATGCCGATGTGCGCAAAGCCGTCGACCTGCTGCGCCAGGCCACCAGCGGCGAAGATTTCGGCACGCCGCGCGCGGCGGTGGTCATCGGCGGCGGCAACGTCGCCATGGATATCGCCCGCACCTTGGCGCGCCTGCAAAAAGCCGCCTACGGAGAAGTGCAGGTGACGCTGACGGCCCTGGAAGATCGCGCGCACTTCCTCGCTGACCCGGATGAAATCAAGGAAGCCGGCGAAGAAGGCGTGCTGATACTCGACGCGCGCGGCCCGCAACAAGTGGTCATCGAAAACGGCCAGGTCACCGGTCTGAAAACCTGGCGCGTCAAAGCCATCTTCGACGCGCAAGGCCGTTTCGCGCCCAGCTTCGACGAAACCGATGAACAATTCCATCCCGGCGGCATGGTGGTCGAAGCCATCGGCCAGATGACCGACGCCAGCCTGCTGGGCGACGCGCTGACGGAACAATTGGCCTGGCAACGCGGTCGGTTGCAGACCGATGCCGGCGGACGCACCAGCGAAGCCTGGCTGTGGGCCGCCGGCGACATGGTGCGCGGCCCGGACGTGGTCAGCGCCGTCGCCGACGGCCACCGCGTCGCCGCCAGCATCCACGCAGCACTGCAACCGATGGAGAACACAAGATGACCGAAGGCAGCCACGGCGTTGAAACGCTGCGCGGCAAGACCACGCTGCGCGAAATCCTCGAAGTCGCCACCGGCTTCGAAGCCGCGGCGCGCGACTTCTACCAGGACCTGACCCCCAAAGTCAGCAAACGCATCCGCTACCTGGTCGAAGATCTGGCGGTCGAGGAACAATCGCACTACGACCTGTTTCACGCCCTGGCGCAACGCGACGACCTGGCCGAGCAAGTCAAGATCGAGATCGAACGCACCGCCAGCGACAGCAAGTTTTCAGATTGTCTGCATCTGCCCAACCTGGGCGAAAACCCGGACGACCAGGCCGTGCTGCAATACGCCATGGGCCGCGAACACGCCGCCATGTCGCACTACGGCGAACTCGCCGAAACCACCCCGCCCGGCCCGATCCGCGAACTGTTCCAATACCTCGCCAGCGAGGAAACCAAGCACAAGCTGGAACTGGAAAAGCTGTATTACGAAACCGTGCATCGCGGCGGCGGCGTTTAACACGTAGGGTGGAAAAGCGGTTTTATCGGGCCTTCCACTAACCCAAGGTTGCGATCATTTCAATTTTTGGTGCAACAGACTGGACGACCTTCTGGATGCCGTGACCCGGATTGGCCTGACGCCGAGACACTATCAGCCCTATTTTCTCCAGCAGCCCGACATCTTTGGTAATCGCTGAACGGTTACGATGGAGGCGCATCGATAACTCGGCGATGGTTCTAGGTTCGTTCATCACCTCAAGCATCAGGCGGCGACGCGCTTGCGATAGCACGGTAAACATCCGCTGCGGATCTTCAAAAGCGAGTGTGACCTTGTCATCAAAAACCTCGCCTTGATCAGCTTTACGTGCCGCTTCTTTCGCGCGCGAAAAAAAACCGGCCACATCATCGGTACGAATAACGACTTGAGTCATGGTTTTTTACCTCTCATCTGATTCACGATCTCCAGCCACTCTTGCTGAAATCTTTCCGCGATAGCCGCGTAGCTCTCAAACTCGACGGCTTCGACATTACCCATGTAATGGCGATGGTGGTAGCCATGAGCATTGTCGAAACCCAGCACTCGGCCATTGTCACCTTGGCAAATCGCATGGTTGATGTACGCCAAGTTATACCGAGTCACCACCGTTTCATTCTTTTCAACATACCCCCAGACTTCATAGCTCAGAAGCCCGCCGCCCGACTTCGCCTTGAGTTCGAAGCGCTCCTGTTCGAGCAGGGTTTCTTTGGATGACTTTGCCATGAGTGTTTGGGTATCCAGGTGTGCGTCATGCTAGCACACATGTAAGTTGGTTAACTTATCGAGTGGCGCTGTGTGCCTGGCAAGCAATACAAACTCTGCATGGAGAGCAGCAACGTGGTTGTGCTCGATAGCAACACGCCATGCGCACCCACCGAATCAATGGCTTGCAGCGTGTTTCCTGAAAAGACTCGCACACCACCACTCATGTTGACGACTGCTGATCCGAGACGCGCGAATCAGCAGCGTTGTTCAGCAGAGCTTTCCTTTCCCGCCGCGCATTCTTGCGTTTCACATCATCCTCGATGATCTGTTCAAGACTGCGAATCACCTCCGGCGCGCGGCGGCCAAAGCGCTTCTCGTAGCATCGAGCAATGAACTCCGGAAGAGACGCCTTCCATTGCTCTCCAGCCGCCGGCACCAGTTTCCCAAGATGCTTGGGATTCAGTCCAAGTTCACGCGCCATCTGAATACCGGCATCCGTTAGCCGAAGCTTTTTCCTGGCATCAAACCAAGGCTGCAGTTTCGGCGGAATTTTAGCCATGGCTATCCCACTCATATCTCTGTCTCTTCATCGTCACCCGCCCCTTGGCCCCTTTTCCTTCATGAGAAACCCATTCGAAGTGGCCTCCGTAGGGTGCGCCATGCGCACCTTCCCCCCTCAATCAAACGCATGCCGCCGCCATAGAGTGATTCGGAATCAAAGCCAACTGAGACCTATCGCCGAGTACATCTTCTCGCGTCGGCACCGACGGCAAGCGCACGCGACATTTTCTCGCCAAACCATCATGAAAGCTTCGTATCCGAGCTTGCCTATCACTTTCTGGTAGCGGATTCCAAGCAAGAAGATGTATCGTTTGGTCCACTGCACATACGCCTGTTCAGTACGAATGCTGTAGTGCTTGACACCAATTCGCTCCCGCAACCGGTCAAGTAGCTTGGGGGAACGAGAAGAAGAATTCGAAGAAGGCGAGGTGCAGTCTCCCCATGTTATTGGACAATCATTCTAATGTAATCAGCGGCTTGCACCCTTACGCCATGTTACCGGACATCTCCGATAACATTTTACGGGCTCGTTTTGGGGCGAATAACAACGTTATGGTTTATCGGAGCCTAAATGAATATTTTCTTCGTAATTCTAGTTGCTTTAATTTCTGCAAATGTTCTTGCGCAAAGCACAGGTTTGGAGTTCAAGGGCGTGGCTCTTGGCTCTACAGTCTCAGAATTCAAAGAGAAGCATCCTGTATTTTACTGCAAGAACAACGCAAGCGGTGATGCTCTCGGAGATACCCATTGTGGACTCTGGGAGGAGCAAAAATGTCTTTACGAATCATCTGCATTTACCAGCAAAAGGGACTGCCGTGACAGCGTAACTTCAGCAAAAACATATGCAAATGTGCCGGTTAAGGAAATTACGGCTATTTTCTACAACGACACATTAAGCATGGTACAAATAAAATTTTCTCCTGATTTATATTCTCTATTATATGACGCAGCAAGCACTAAGCATGGTGAACCAGTTCAGGAGAAGACCGTGCATCTACAAAATCGACTTGGTGCAATTATTGAAAACAAGGTATCTGAGTGGAAAATTGGGGATAACACCATTCGAATACAGAAATACACATCCAATCTCGATACAGGCACTGTTAAAATCTTTCGCGACGCTTACTTTGAGGAATTTAAACGCCGAAGAAGTGCCAAGAATAATGAAAGAGCAATGGATATGTAATCCATTATCCTACCATGTGCCAACAACCATCGAATTAAAGCATCTAATTAAAGTGGCCAGGGTCGAATTAAATGCAAATTAGTAGCCTAACCAATCATGATCCCCTGGCTCGCCCCCGAAGATGAAAGCCGGGTGTGACGCGCCGCGAGATCTGATAATAAAAAAGCGGGAGCCGACGGGCACG
>JAGUXX010000277.1 GCA_020061585.1 Betaproteobacteria bacterium
ACCCATACCCGCGGCGACCGGGAGGCGGCGCGCGGCAAGCAGTCCGGTCGCACCCAGGAGATCCAGCGCCTGATCGGCCGCAGCCTGCGCGCGGCGGTGGATCTGGAAAAGCTCGGCGAGCGTACCATCCAGGTCGATTGCGACGTGCTGCAAGCCGATGGCGGCACCCGTACCGCCAGCATCACCGGGGCCTGGGTCGCGGTTCAGGATGCGATCAACTGGCTGCTGACGCGTGGCGCGCTGCCGGCCAATATCATGCGCGACCAGGTCGCGGCCATCTCGGTCGGCGTCTGGCAAGGCATGCCGGTGCTGGACCTGGACTATGCCGAGGATGTCGCCTGCGATACCGACATGAACGTGGTGATGCTGGGCGAGGTCGGCAAACCCGGCGGCCTGATCGAAGTCCAGGGCACCGCCGAGGGCGCCGCTTTCTCGCGTGCCGAGTTGAACGCGCTGCTCGATCTGGCGGACAAAGGCATACACGAATTGATGGCGGCGCAGCGCGCCGCGTTGGAGTCCTGAAATGAAAAAAGTCGTCATCGCTTCCAACAACGCCGGCAAGCTGCGGGAGATCGCGCGAATACTCGAACCGCTCGAATTCGAAGCCGTGCCGCAAAGCGCGTTTGGTGTGCCGGAGTGCCCGGAACCGCATGTCACCTTCATCGAGAACTGCATTGCCAAGGCTCGCCATGCCGCCGCGCATACCGGGCTGCCGGCGCTGGCCGACGATTCCGGGATCTGCGTCGAGGCCTTGAATGGCGCGCCGGGGGTTTACTCGGCGCGTTACGCCGGCGAGCCGAAGTCGGATGAGCGCAACAATCTGAAGCTGATCGAGGCGCTGCACGGCGAATCGAATCGTCGCGCGCATTATTACTGCGTGATGGTCTACGTCCGCTATCCCGACGATCCGCAACCGATCATCGCCGAGGGCGCCTGGCATGGCGAAATCATCGACACGCCGCGCGGCGAGGGTGGTTTCGGTTACGACCCGTACTTCCTGCTGCCCGAATTCGGCCAGACCGGCGCCGAGTTGAGCATGGAAGTCAAGAACGGCATCAGTCATCGCGGTCAGGCGTTGCGCGCTTTGGCCGAGAAATTAAGTGCCTGATTTCGCGTCGTGATTCCCTGGCTCAACGGCAACGATCCTTTCCCGCCCGTGCGGCGGGCCTCGCGGGAATACAACGGGCTGCTGGCGGCGGGCGCGGATTTGTCGGTGGCGCGATTGCTGGAGGCCTATCGGCACGGCATCTTTCCCTGGTTCAACCCTGGAGAACCGATACTGTGGTGGTCTCCCGATCCGCGCATGGTGCTGTTCCCGACGGAATTCAAAGTCTCGCGGTCGTTGCGCAAACGTCTTGCCCGGGACGATTACCAGGTCCGGGCGGACACCGCATTCGTCCAGGTCATGCGCGAATGCGCGGCGCCGCGCGCTGGCGTGGCCGGCACCTGGATCAGCGAGGAAATGATCGCGGCCTATGGCGAAATGCATGCGGCGGGGCATGCCCACTCGATCGAAACCTGGATGACCGACGCGGACGGCCAGTCGGTGCTGGCGGGTGGCTTGTATGGCGTCGCCCTGGGCCGGGTGTTTTTCGGCGAATCCATGTTCAGCCGCCAGACTGACGCTTCCAAGATTGCCCTGGCGCATCTGGCGCGCTGGCTCGCCGCGCGGGGTTTCGGCGTCATCGACTGTCAGATGAATACCGCGCACCTGGCGACGCTCGGCGCTCGCGAGATATCGCGGCCGGTGTTTGCGGAATTGCTGGATCGATTTACCGTGCAACCGGGTTTGACGGATTGGGCGCAATTGTCATGAGCCACGCCAAGGACCTGCCGATCTTTCGTTTGCAGTTTTATCTCACCGCGTCCTATCCCTGCAGTTATCTACCGCGGCGCAGCGCCCGTTCGCAGGTTGCCGCGCCAGGCAGCCTGATCGACACCGGGGTTTACAGCGAACTGGTCCGGCTGGGGTTTCGTCGCAGCGGCCAGCATGTCTACCGACCGCGCTGCGACACGTGTCAGGCCTGCGTCGCGACGCGTCTGCCGGTGGCGGAATTTCGCCCCAGCCGCTCGCAGCGCCGTTGTCTGAGCCGCAATGCCGATCTCGACATGCGTCTGCTGCCGCTGGTCTTCGAGGAAGCCCACTATCGGCTTTACCGGCGCTACCAGACCGCGCGCCACGCCGGCGGCGGCATGGATCAGGACGACCGCGAACAATTCCGCGGCTTTCTGCTGCAAAGCCGGGTCGACAGCGTGCTGGCCGAATTCAGCCTGGATGGCGTAGTGGTCATGGTGGCGCTGGTCGACAAATTGATCGACGGGTTGTCGGCGGTATACACCTTTTTCGACCCCGATCTGGACCAGCGCAGTCTGGGCACGTTTGGCGTCCTGAGCCAGATAAAACTGGCGCGGGACATCGGACTGCCCTATGTCTATCTCGGATACTGGATCGAGGAATGCGGCAAAATGGCTTACAAACGCGGCTACCGCCCGCTCGAGGGCTTGCTTGGCGGCCGTTGGCAACGCTTGGATAACAACTGATGAGTAACGAACATGGCGAAACTGCCTGATGCCGTCGAACAGGTGCTGCGGATGCATGCGCCATTCATCCATGCCGTGGTCAACGCCTTGCGTGATCGGGCGCAACTGCCGCAACTGATGCAGACGCTGACCGCCGCCGAACAGCAGGGCTGGCCCGATCTGGCGCGGGTGCTGCGCTTGATCGTCGACGGCAAGCGTGATGACAGCATCAAACTGGGACTGGACGATGAAGATCGCATCATTGTCGATGCGGTATTGCGCGGACTGCTCGATCCAGCCAGCCTGCCCGCTCTCGACCAGCAACCCGATCCCGGCGCCGCGGCCCCCGGGCTGGCGGCGATGATAGCCGCCAGCGCGCACGGCGATGCGCAAGCGCTGGCGGTGCTGGCCAATATGGCCGAACAGATGCTGCGCGCCGGCGGTGACATGGCCCGCCTGGGCGGCATCATGCGGCGGCTGGTGAATGGCGAGCGGGATTTCGAAATCCTGTCCAGAGGCATGGGGGCGCTGGGTCGCACGCTGCTGCTCGACATACTCAACGAATTGGGCAAGCAGACCTTGCATTAGCCCGCACTATATTTGGGCAAGCGTCTTACAATGCCGGCCTGTGCCGATGCGATTGGAGAGAGGATGAGCGCGGATGCCTGACGATCAGTTTCTGGTGCCGGTTCGTAAAGCGGATATCGAACTGGGCAAGCCATTGCCGTTTGCCGCTTACGATGCGGAGCGCAATCTGTTGCTGAATCGCGGTGTCATCGTCAGCAGCGCACAGCAAGTCGATGTGCTGCTGCAAAAGGGTTTGTTTCGCGAGCGGGTTCGTTCCGTGTCCGCTGTCAGAGGCGAAGCGACGGACGAGAAGTCGCCCGATGGCGCCAAACCGCAAGGCGAAACGCTGGGCTTCGACGCCGTCAAATTGATGCCCGGCGATACCCTGCAATTGCAGCCCTTGCTGGAAGGCCAGACCGAACGCTTCTCGGTGCAGGTCATCGGCGTCATGAAGGGGAAAAGTCTGTTGGTGACGGCGCCACTGGTGGACGGCAAGCTGATCTTCGTGCGCGATGGTCAGACTTATCTGGTCCGAGCCTTCTCCGGCCTGAATGTCTGCGCCTTCAAGGCGCGTATCCTGAAATCCCAGTTGCAGCCGTTTCCGTATCTGCACCTGTCCTATCCCGATAGCGTGCAGGCCATGCGCATCCGCAAGACGATGCGGGCGCCGGCCAGCATCATCGTCGCGGTGCATGAAGCCGAAGTGGGCCGCCAAGTCGGCGCCGGCAAGATCATCGACCTCAGCGTCGGTGGGGCGCGGATGTTCTCGCCGAGCAAAATCGGCGACAAGGATCAGACCATCTGGTTGTCGTTCAAGGTGCTGCTGGGGGACATGGAAGAATATGTCAAGACGCCGGCGGTGATCCGTACCGTCGGCGAAGAGGACGACGAACAAGGCAAGCGCATGCATGTGTTCGGCTTGCAGTTCGGCGAACTGGCGCAATCGCAACGCTTGATCATCATGAATCTGGTTTATCAACATCTGCTCAAGGAAGACGCCTGATGCGGCAATATCACGATCTGCTCGGGCATGTGCTGGAGCATGGCGTACACAAATCCGATCGCACCGGCACCGGTACGATTTCAGTGTTCGGCTACCAGATGCGGTTCGATCTGGCGCGGGGGTTTCCGCTGCTGACCACCAAGAAAGTGCATCTCAAATCCATCATTCATGAGCTGCTGTGGTTTCTGCGCGGCGATACCAATATCGCCTATCTGAAGGCCAACGGCGTTTCGATTTGGGACGAATGGGCTGATGACCATGGCGATCTGGGGCCGATCTACGGTTATCAATGGCGCAGTTGGCCAACCGCCGATGGCCGCCATATCGACCAGATCGGCGAGGTCGTCGAAACCCTGAAAAGCAATCCGGATTCGCGCCGCATCATCGTCTCGGCGTGGAATGTCGGCGAAATCCAGAACATGAAATTGCCGCCATGCCATGCGTTTTTCCAGTTTTATGTCGCCAACGGCAAGCTGTCCTGTCAGCTATACCAGCGCAGCGCGGATATTTTTCTCGGCGTGCCGTTCAATATCGCCAGCTATGCCCTGCTGACCATGATGATGGCGCAGGCCACCGGTCTGAAACCGGGCGACTTCGTGCACACGCTGGGTGACGCTCACATTTATCTGAATCATATCGAGCAGGTGAAGTTGCAACTCAGCCGCGCGCCGCGCCCACTGCCCAGCGTGCGGCTCAACCCGGCGGTGACCGACCTGTTCGGCTTCAGCTATGCCGATTTCACGTTGGAAAACTACGATCCGCATCCCGCCATCAAGGCGCCGGTAGCGGTCTGACGCCATGTCGAACATCAACGTCATCGTCGCCATGGCGCGCAATCGCGTGATCGGCATCAACAACACGCTGCCCTGGCGTTTGCCGGCCGATCTTCAGCATTTCAAGGCGCTGACCATGGGGCATCACCTGATCATGGGACGCAAAACCTATGAGTCGATCGGCAAACCCTTGCCCGGACGCACCACGGTCATCGTGACCCGCAATACCGATTACCGGGTTGCGGGTTGCATCACCGCGACTTCGATCGACGCGGCGATCGCGGCCTGCGGCGAAGATCCGGAAATCTTTTTCGTCGGTGGCGCCGAGATCTATGCCCAGACCCTGCCGCGCGCGGATTGCCTGTATCTCACCGAAATCCAGGCCGATTACGCCGGCGATGCGCATTTTCCCGAACTTGAGCAGGGCGCCTGGCGTGAAGTCGATCGGCAAATCAACCTCAGCCCGGATGGCTTGGGCTATCACTTCGTCACCTACCTGCGCCAGGTGTGATCAGCCGCGCGGATGGTGTTTGGCGTGCAATGCCTTGAGACGTTCCTTCGCCACATGGGTGTAGATCTGGGTGGTGGCAATATCGGCGTGTCCCAACAACATCTGCACCACCCGCAGATCGGCGCCGTGGTTGAGCAAATGCGTGGCGAAGGCGTGGCGCAGCGTGTGCGGTGACAGCGCGGTGTGGATGGCGGCGGTTTTTGCGTGGCGCTTGATCAAGTACCAGAACATCTGTCGCGACATCGCGCCGCCGCGTTCGGTAACGAACAGCGCTGCGCTGATCCGGCCTTTCAACAGTTCCGGGCGGGCTTCTTCGGCGTAGCGCTTGATCCAGTCCTGGGCATCTTCGCCCAGCGGGACCAGTCTTTCCTTGCCGCCCTTGCCCAGTATGCGCACCACGCCGTCGCTCAGGCTGACCGCCGCGAACGGCAGGCCGACCAGTTCCGAAACCCGGAAACCGGCGGCATACAGCGCTTCCAGCATGGCGCGGTCACGCAGGCCGAGCGGCGTCGCCACATCCGGCGCGTTGATCAACGCTTCGACATCGCGCTCCGACAGGCTTTTCGGCAACGGCTTGGGCAGACGCGGCGCGGCCACCGTCAGGGTCGGATCATCATTGCGCCGGCCCTCGCGCAGCAGCCAGCGTTGATAGCGCTTGATCGCGGTAAGCTGGCGCGCCAGGCTGCGCGCGGCGATCTTCTCGTCGAACGTGCGATGCGCCAGAAAACGTTCGATATCGCCGCGTTGCGCCTGATTCGGGGCGATGTTCCGCGTATCCAGCCATACGAACAACTGCGTCAGGTCGCGCCGGTAGCTTTCCAGCGAACGCGGCGCCAAGCCATCCTCCAGCCACAACGCATCGCAGAAACGGTCCAGTTCGTCCGTGAAAGGCGCATCAGATGACATGCTCATGCCGCAGCAGCCAGCGTTTGATGTCCTGCGAATAGCCGGTGCGGCTGTGCATGAAACCGCCCAGGCTGCCGTCGGCGGCGATCACGCGATGACAGGGAATCAGGATCGGCAAAGGATTGTCGCCCACCGCCTGGCCGACGGCGCGCGGCGCGCTGCCAAGCTGCCGTGCGATGTCGCCATAGGTTTGCGTTGTGCCGGCGGGGATTTCGCGCAGGGCTCGCCAGACCCGCTGCCGAAACGGGCTGCCGCGCGGTATCGACGCCAGTTGGAAGACGTGCCCGGGGTCGGCATAGTAGGCGTTCAGTTCGGCGGCCAATCGAGCGACCAATGAGGCAACCAATGGGTCCGCCGAGACAACGGATCGGGCGCCGGGCGGCAGGAACTCCAGCGCCGTCAGCGCGGCATCCTCGATGCGCACGCCGAGCGCGCCGAACGGAGCGGGAAGTATGGCGGCGAAGGTCATGTGGGCGGCCGACGGATGCGCAACGGACTAAAGATGCGGCTCGATCATCCGCCGCAACCACTCATGAAAGTGCACCATGCCGTCTTCCATCGGTGACTGATACGGGCCGGCCTGGGTGATGCCCTGCTCGTACAGCGCCTTGCGGCCTTTGTGCATGCCGTAGCAGATGTCGTCATCCTCGACAGCGGTCTCGCGATAGGCGGCTTGTTCCGCTTCGACGAACTCGCGTTCAAACAGGGCGATGTCTTCCGGGTAATAAAACTCCACCACGTTGAGGCAGGAATCGACCCCTGTCGGAATGATGTTGCTGACCACCAGTGTATGCGGGTACCACTCCACCATCAGCGCCGGATAATAGGTCAACCAGATCGCGCCGTGCGTCGGGTCGCGGCCATCGCGGTAACGCTTCACCTGTTGGTGCCAGCGGTTGTAGACGGCGCTGCCGGGGGTGCTCAGATGGTCCTGCACACCGACCGTCTGCACCGAGTACATCTCGCCGTACTCCCATTTCAGCTCGTCGCAATTGACGAAATTGCCCAGGCCGGGGTGATAGGGCACGACGTGGTAGTCCTCCAGATAAACCTCGATGAAGGTCTTCCAGTTGAATTTGTATTCGGTGATTTGCGTGCTGTCGTAGACGAAGCCGGTGAAATCCATGTCGGCGGCAACGCCCAACTTGGACAGATCGCTGTGGATGTCGCGCGGGCCGGCGAACAGCAAGCCGTTCCAATTGGCCAGCGCGGTCTTGTTCAGGTGCAGACAGGGATTGTCGGGGAAATGCGGCGCGCCCATCAATTGACCGTGGGTGTCGTAAGTCCAGCGGTGGAAAGGGCAGACGATGTGTCGCGCGTTTCCTTTGCCTTGCAGCATCCGCGCCTGGCGATGCCGGCAGACGTTGGACAGCAGTTCGATGCGCCTGCCGTCGACGCCGGAATTGTTGACCAGCATCTTGCCACCGCCGTGCAGCCAGTCCAGCACGTTGAAATCGCCAGTATTCGGCGTCATCAGTTCGTGACCGACATAGTTGGCGCCGCGCTTGAACAGCAGTTCCTGCTCCAGCGCATAAATCTTGGGATCGAAGTACCAGTCGATGGACAGGGCGGGACTGGTTTGGGTGAGAAGAGACGAGGCCGTCGGGTGAGACATGCCCATTCCCCCTAAATCAATGAAATATAAAGGAAATAAAACTGCAAAATGGGGCGCGATTATGCCCTTGCGGCCCCCCCGGGGCAAGGTTAATTGACGACATGCAGGTCCGCGTTTGCGATTTTCTTGCCGGGATCGAGCAGCGCCAGCTCGGCCGCGCTGAAACCGGCGGCAAGCCGCGCCGCTTCGTTGAAGGGGCGGCGCGGCCGCGGAACGCCGGGTGTGGCGAG
>JAGUXX010000319.1 GCA_020061585.1 Betaproteobacteria bacterium
CAGCGGTCATGTCGTCTGCGCGGCTTCCGGCAGCGCCGCCGTTGTCTCCATCGACCCGGATGGCAGCGCCGGCCCCGCCGTCAAGCGCCCCTTGGCCAAGCTCAACAACCTTGGCTGCGGGAGCTTGATGAACGCTGAAAATTTCGCGTACTGACCTGAAGTTGGCACACCCGCCACGCTGTATCCGCGGCAGGCGCCCGAGCGTCAACTGCCCGGGTCTGGCGGATCAGCCACGCCCCGCGAATGAGCCGTTCTGCTCATTCGCGGGGAAATTCAGAAAGCATGAACTGTAAAGAAACAAATCTAGCCTTCATGGATCCCCGTTGACCGCCAATACGGTTGGTTTCATTCACTTCTACCAAGGAAAACCCGTCATGAACAAGCAACTGAGCCTGCTCTCCGCCGCCGTCCTGGCCTTGTCCCTGTCCGCCTCCGCGCAGGCTTTGACCACTGGCGATATCGCCTTCACCTCTTTCAACGCCGACGATGACGGCTGGGCGATGGTTACATTCGTGGACATCGCCGCCAATTCCACGATTTACTTCAGCGACAACGAGTGGAACGGTTCCGCCTTCATCGACAGCAACGAACACGCCCTGGTGTGGAACACCGGCGCTGGTGTCATCAGCGCCGGCAGCGTGGTGGTGTTCACCGAGATCGACAGCAGCCCCGACGTGATTGAGGCTTCCACCGGCACCCTGGCTCTGGCCGGCGTAGGCGGCAACAACCTGGGCCTGTCCAAGAGCAACGAAACCTTCTACGCCTTCCTGGGCACCAGCGGCGTGGCCCCCACCACCTTCCTGACCGCCATCACCACCCAGGCTGACACCCCCAACTTCATCACCGACGCCGGTCTGACCCTGGGCGTGAACGCCACGGGGCTGGCCGACGATGTCGACTTTGGCGAGTACACCGGCGCGCGCTCCGGCGAGGCGAACTTTGCGGATTACAAGTCCATGGTGTTCAACAACGCCAACTGGGTCATGGATAACGCCGATCACACCGGCGCCACCCTGAACAACACCGCCTTCACCGTCGCCGTCCCCGAACCCGAAACCTACGCCCTGATGCTGGCCGGCCTGGGTCTGGTCGGTTTCATGGCGCGTCGTCGCAAGAACTGATAACCAAACGATTCAAAGCCAAAGCCGTTTTCGAGCGGCTTTTTCCCATTTTCTTCACCCCTTCGAGAAGATCAAATGAACACGACTCCCTTCATCGCCCGCACCCTGCTCGTCGCGCTTGTCGCCCTGACAGCCAGCAACGCGCAGGCGGTCAGTTCCATCAATCTGGGTAACTACCAGGTCACCGGCGACTACGCCCTCGACACCTTGAACGACATGGGTCTTGAAGCTTCGGCCGTGACCTATGCCCGTGACCGGAACTCACTGTTCTTCGTGGGTGACGAGGGCATGGGCGTGGTGGAAATCTCCACCACCGGCCAGACCTTGGGCAGCATGGCTTTCGACTGGACCGGCACCGGCAGCACGCACAACGATGCCGAAGGCCTGACCTATCTGGGCAACGGCACGCTGGTGATGGTGGACGAACGCCCGCAGATCGCCTACCAGTTCGCTTTCGCCAACGGCGGCACGGTTGCCCTGAACGACCAGCCCAAGGTCGCCATCACCGGCAGCACCGTCAGCGTCGGCAACGTGGGCACCGAAGGCATCAGCTACGACCCGGCCACCGGCAATTTCTTCAGCGTCAAGCAGGACAACCCGGTCGAGGTGCGTGTAAGCACCCTGAACTTCGCGGTTGGTTTTGGCACCGCCAACACGACTATTTTGTACAGCGGCGCAAGCAGCCTGTTCGGCCTTAACAGCCTGTCCGACGTGCAGACCTTGACGCCGGTGGATGCCCTGACCGGCAGCGACGCCGCCGATAACCTGCTGCTGCTGAATCTGGATTCGAAAGTGCTGGTGGAGCTTGATCCGACCAGCGGCGACATCCTCAGCAGCTTCGACTTGTCCGGCGTCACCAGCCAGGCGATCGAGGGCGTGACCGTGGATCACCTGGGCAATATCTACCTGGTGGCCGAGGATTCCGGCAACCCGAACTCGCGTCTGTTCGTGTTGTCGGCGCCGGTTCCGGAACCCGAGACCTACGCCCTGATGCTGGCCGGCCTGGGTCTGGTCGGCTTCATGGCGCGTCGCCGCAAATCCGCCTGAATGCCACCGCCATTTATCCTCACTTGAAAGGGACCATCACATGAATACCCGCATGATCAGCCAGCTTCTTTCCGCCGTCCTCCTGTCCGCTGGCCTGTCGAGCGCCGCGCAAGCCGATGTTCGCATCACCGAGTGGATGTACAGCGGCGTGGGCGGCGAATTCATCGAATTCACCAACCTCGGCGCCGGCGCAGTCGATTTCACCGGCTGGAGTTACGACGATGACAGCGCCACGTCGGGCGTCTTCGATCTCTCCGGTTTCGGCGTCGTCGCCGCCGGTGAATCGGTCGTCATTACCGAAGATACCGCGGTCAAGTTCATCGCCGACTGGAGCCTCACCGGCGTCAAGGTGCTCGGCGGCTATACCAACAACATCGGTCGTGGCGATCAGATCAACTTGTTCAATGGCGCAACCCTCGTCGATACCCTTACCTACGCCGACAACGGCGCTGCCGGCGGCCCGCGCACCCAAAATGCCAGCGGCATCGCCCAGACCTTCGCCGCGCTGGGCGCTGATGATGCCACCCAGTGGCAACTCTCAGTCGTCGGCGATTTCGAAAACTCGTACGCCTCCCTCAACGGCGACATCGGCAACCCGGGTTATACCAGCTACGCCGCGGCCGTCCCCGAGCCCGAGACCTACGCCCTGATGCTGGCCGGCCTGGGTCTGGTCGGCTTCATGGCGCGTCGCCGCAAGTCGGTTTGATCGGTCTGACGTTATCAATATTGGGTTCTGAGCAATTCGGGCAAGTTTTCCTTCCCGCCCAATCACCCGCAGGTCATTGACAACGTCAACCATCGAACAAGCCGCCTCACTTCCGCTATCAGCCTAACTATACCGAACCACATTTATCCCAACCCGCACAGGAAAACCGCCATGAATCTTGCCATGAAAAAATTATCCGCCGCGATGTCTCTGTCGTTGCTGATATCGTCCCCGCTGTGGGCCGAACCCCTCACCATCCTGCACATCGGCGACCAGGAATCCTGGCTTTTATCCGCCCAGGGCAACCTGCGCGATGACGCCAGCCAAAGCATTTCCTTCTACGGCGGCGTCGACCGTCTGGCCACCGTCATCGCCGACCGCAAGGCCGCCGCCGCCGGCACCGTGATCACCCTCAACGCCGGCGATTCCTTCCTGCCCGGCCCGCGTCTGAACGCCAGTTTCGTCAACCTCGCCACCGCCCACCCGGACGGCGGCCAGGATTTCTACGACGCCATCGCCAATCGTCAGATCGGCATCGACGCCACCACCTTCGGCAACCACGAATTCGATCTCGACAACACTGGCCCGGTCGCCGCCCGCTTCGCCGAGGTGTCCGGCTCTACCTATTTATCGGTGAACCTGGACTTTGGCGTCACCCCGGAACTCGATGCACTGCACCTTTCCGGCAAAGTTGCCCCGTCCAAGATCATCACCACCGCCGGTGGCAAGAAGGTCGGCATCGTCGGCGCCACCACGCCGCTGTTGCCCGGCATCTCTTCGCCGCCCGCCGGCATCATGAAAAACTGGAGCGCGCTCAACACCGAAGCGCAGAACCTGGCCAACATGATTCCCCTGGTGCAGAGCGAAATTGACCGCCTGCGCAACGACGAAGGCGTCACCGTGGTAATCGTCATGAGCCACCTGCAAAACTCGGCCAACGAACTCGGTACCTTGGTGCCCAGCCTGCGCGGCGTCGATCTGGTGATCTCGGGTGGTGGTCATGAACTGATGTCCGACCCTGACGACCTGCTGATCGAGTCTTTCGGCGCCCCGGTCATCGCCCCGACCTTCACCACCCACCCGGTTTATTCGACCGACCTGGATGGCAAGTCAGTGCCCGTGGTCACCGGCCACTTCGGCAATCGCTACGTCGGCGAACTCAACCTGACCATTGATGACGTTACCGGCGCAGTCACCAGCCTCGATTCCACCAAGATGATCCGCGTCTCCGGCGCCGTCGCCGATGTCGACAAGGTAACCCCCGACGCGACCCTCAACGCCAGCGTGGTGACCCCGGTACTGGCCTACATCACGGCACTCAACGCCGAGGTGATCGGCACCACCGCCACCAAGCTCAACGGCCCCACCCACGCGGCTTGCACGCCGGTTGAGCCCGCTACCACTTGCGAGTACACCGAAGGCGTGCGCAATGCCGAAACCGGCTTGGGCAATCTGGTTGCCGACGCGATGCGCTACGCCGGCAACTCCGACGTGGCGATTCAGAACGGTGGCGGCATCCGCACCAGCATCAGTGTTCCGGGTAACGTGACCATGGGTGACACCTTCAACATCCTGCCATTCACCAATCTGGTCAAACGCGCGCCGTCGATGAACGCCACCCAGTTGAAGGACATACTCGAACACGCATACAGCTCGACCAGCGCCACCGGCTCCACCAACGGCAAGTACGCCCAAATCTCCGGCATGAAGGTCACCTACGACAGCAGCCGTACCGCGCGCAGCACCGTGGTCACCGATGTCGGCACCGGCGACCGCATCCGCCGTGTGGTGCTGGACGACGGTACCGTGTTGATCGACAACGGCGCGGTGCTCGATCCGACCCGCACCTTCTCCTTCACCACCATCGACTTCACCGCCAACGGTGGCGACAACTACCCGTTCGCGGCCAACGGCGTGGTGTTCGAGAACGATCCCTTCACCATCACCTACCAGGAGGCGCTGGCCAATTTCATCCAGACGCCCAAGGCTGATGGCGGCCTGCAACGCGTGAACGCCGCCGATGGCGACGAAATCACCGTCAACATGTACGGTGAAGAAAACGCCTTCGACCTGCATGGCCGGCTGACCGATATCAACGTGGGCCTGGCGACTCCCGGCAGCACCTACAACGGCACCGCCGCGCGCAACGTCGTCATCGGTTCCGCCGGCGATGACATCATCATCGCCAGCCCTGGCGCGGACATGCTGACCGGCGGCGCCGGTGGCGACCAGTTCGTCTACAACAGCCTGCGCTTTGCCGGCGACGTCATCACCGACTTCACCCCCTATGCCGACACCCTGAACCTCAACGGCGTACTGAGCAGCATCGGTGTCTCCCCCGCCGCCGCCATCGCCAACGGCAACGTCCGAGTAGCGGATGTCATCGGCGGCGTCATCGTGGCGATTGACCCGGATGGCAACGGCCCCGCCGCCCCCCGGTCGTTGGTCAAACTGAGAGGCCTGACCGCCAAGCAAATCGTCCCGGCCCGCGACTTCGGCCTGTAACTTTCTTTCTTATCCAGGAGTTCCAATCATGCGTACCTTTTTCCGTAACACCTTGCTGGCCGCTGTGCTGGCTGCCGCCATCCCCGCCCAAGCCGCGATCCAGACCTTCAGCTTCGACGGCGTCATCGACTCCGGCGCACTGATCTCCGAGTCCTTCTCCGGCCTGCTGAGTTTCGACGATGCCGCGCTGACCGGCTTCGGCTCGGAGTGGATCAACGTTTCGTCCTTGACCACCACGTTTTACGGCAACACCTACTCGGCTCTGGACGCTGACCTGACCCCTGAAGTCGGCTTCGAGAATGGCGTCTTCCTCGGCCTGTCCGCTTCTTTCTCCATGGGCGACCCGCAGTTTTCCTTCATCGCCGGCTCCAGCGACAGCAGTGACGCCTTCATGGCGTATGACACCGGGCTTGGCCTCAGTGGCGCCGGCTCCGTGGTTTACGCCCCGGTACCGGAACCCGAGACCTATGCCCTGATGCTTGCCGGTCTGGGTCTGGTCGGTTTCATGGCGCGCCGCAAGCGCTGAGCTGGAATCGCCCACTCGAAAAACGCGCCCAAGGGCGCGTTTTTTGTTGCAGGGCGGCAATCCGCGCAAGGAGAACGCCGGATTCGTCAGCGCTGAAGCGCCAACGACTCCGCTGTCCATTGCCGACGGTCCTACGCATATGAGCCGAAAGGCTCATATTCAAAACCAGCTCGCCACTCAATAAACGTAATAAAGCGGATTTAAGCTGACCAGAGATTCACCAATCTCATTTCCGTGCATATCCAGATGAACAAGCAACTCGGCATCCTCTCAGCGGCGATTCCGGTCATGTCCGTGTCGGCCAATTGCTTGTCCCATGGAACAACCATGCGGCGGCGAAATCGGCAAAAAACGACTCCGCCGAGGTCGATTTTCGCTATCGACGACCAAGTCCCGGAGGAGATATGCGGGGAAAGTCCGACAACCTCCTAGCCCTTTCCGCCATTGCGCAAACGCAGAGCATCGCAATCACGCTCATCGAGCACACATGAAAGTACTTACCGTATTCGGTACAAGACCTGAAGCCATCAAGATGGCCCCGGTTTTCAAAGCGCTAAATGAAGACACCGCTTTTGAATCCAAATTGTGCGTAACGGCACAGCATCGCCAGATGCTCGATCAGGTGCTCGACTTGTTCGAACTCAAGCCCGACTTTGATCTCGATCTGATGAAGCCCGGGCAAGGCCTCAGTGACATTACCAGTCATGTTTTGCTGGGCTTGCGCGAGGTTTATCGGCACTGGATGCCGGACATCATACTGGTGCATGGCGATACCACAACCACCCTGGCGGCCAGCCTGTCCGCGTATTACGACAGGGTGAAGGTGGGGCATGTTGAAGCGGGTTTACGGACCGGCAACAAGTATTCGCCCTGGCCGGAAGAAATCAACCGACGCATCACCGGTTGCGTTGCGGACATCCACTTCGCGCCCACCAACACGGCCCGCGACAACTTGCTTCGTGAAGGAATCGCGTCCGATGGCATACATGTCACCGGCAATACGGTCATCGATGCCTTGCTGGATGTCGTGGAGCGGGTGCGCAACGATGCAACCTTGCGCCAGCAGTTTGCCGAAAAGTTTGCCTTTCTCGACCCCGCAAAGCGCATGGTGCTGGTTACCGGCCATCGTCGGGAGAACTTTGGCAGCGGCTTCGAGCGTATCTGCCTGGCGCTGGCGGACATCGCCCAGCGCGGTGATGTCCAAGTTGTTTACCCCGTGCATTTGAACCCGAATGTGCAGGAACCCGTGCACCGTATCCTGGCCAGCACACCCAATGTCATCTTGCTGCCGCCCCAGGATTACCTGCCGTTTGTGTACCTCATGGACAGGGCGGATTTACTGTTGACCGATTCAGGCGGCATTCAGGAAGAAGCGCCTGCGTTGGGAAAACCCGTATTGGTCATGCGTGACACCACCGAACGACCCGAGGCGGTTGAAGCGGGCACCGTGCGTCTGGTCGGCACCTCTCGCGAGCAAATCGTCAAGTCCGTCAGCCTGTTACTGGATCATCCCGCCGAATATCAAGCGATGACGCGCGCCCACAATCCGTATGGCGATGGCCGAGCGTCGGGTCGGATACGCAATATTCTGAAAAATACCATCAAGCATTAAGGGAGCAACATGTTCAACACCATTTCCATGATCGGCCTTGGCTATATCGGCCTGCCCACAGCCACCCTGTTTGCCTCGCGCAAGAAGAAAGTCATAGGCGTCGACGTCTCCGAACACGCGGTCAATACCATCAACCAGGGCAAGATCCACATCATAGAGCCCGAACTCGACATGCTCGTGCAAGCCGCCGTGACCGCCGGTTACCTGCGTGCCACCACCAAGCCGGAGCCGGCCGAGGCCTTTCTCATCGCCGTGCCCACCCCCTTTACCGATGGCCATAAGCCAGACCTGAGTTACATCGAAGCCGCCGCGCTTTCCATCGCCCCGGTGCTGAAAAAGGGTAACCTCGTCATCCTTGAATCCACCTCCCCCGTGGGCACCACCGACCAGCTTGCCGCCTGGCTGGCCGCTGCACGGCCAGACCTCACATTCCCGCAACAAGCCGCCGAAGCGGCCGACATCCAGATCGCTTACTGCCCGGAACGCGTGCTGCCCGGCCGGGTAGTGCAGGAGCTGGTCGCCAATGACCGCGTGATCGGCGGCATGACCCGCACCGCTACCTTCATGGCCGCCGCCCTGTACAAATCATTCGTCAATGGCGACCTGGTCGCGACCAACGCCCGCACGGCCGAAATGTGCAAACTCACTGAAAACAGCTTCCGGGACGTCAACATCGCCTTCGCCAACGAGCTGTCGATGATTTGCGACAAGCTGGATATCAACGTCTGGGAACTCATTTCCCTGGCCAATCGCCATCCGCGCGTGCACATCCTGCAACCCGGCGCCGGCGTCGGCGGCCACTGCATTGCTGTCGACCCGTGGTTCATCGTCGACACCGCCCCGGAGCAAGCCCGCATCATCCGCATGGCGCGGGAGGTTAACGACCACAAGCCGGAATGGGTGCTGGATATCATCAAGGCGGCGATCATCGAGGTGCTTGCAGCCAACCCCGGCAAGTCGATGAGCGAGATCAAAGTTGCCTGCCTGGGCCTTGCCTTCAAACCCGATATTGATGACCTGCGCGAAAGCCCCGCCGTCGAAATCGCCCTGAAAGCAAGTCAACTGGGCTGCCAGATACTGGCCGTGGAGCCGAATATCGCGGCCCTGCCGGTCAAACTGGCGAGACCGAACCTGAGTCTTGCCTCCCTGGAGCAGGCTTTTTCCAATGCCGACGTGGTATGCGTGCTGGTGAAGCACAGACCGTTCATTGACGCGGCAAGTCGAATCAGAGAACACGCCAAAGCCATCGATGCGGTCGGCCTATTCCCGTTCTAAGCCCCCGCCGCTGTGCCGTGCAAAACTGATGTGTTCCAATCAGGAATCCAGTTGACTCAGGGCAAATTTGTTCTGGCGGCAAGCCGTTGATTCTTCGTCATTCCGGCGGTTGTAAGCGGGAATCCAGAGCGATCATCCAATCAACCGTTAACAGCCTGATTAGTGGGTGGAATCTGGATCCTGGCTTTCGCCGGGATGACGGCTGAATATATTTGCCCCGCGCCCGCTCTCAGCGCTTGAACATCTCGATCGCGAGCAATTTCAGAAATGCCACGTCATCGATGAAATAGCGCTTGAACAGGCGGCGAGGCTCCTGCAAAAAGCGGTAGAACCATTCCATGCCGAAGCGTTGCATCCACACTGGCGCGCGTTTGACCTTGCCGACCACCACATCGAAAGTGCCCCCCACGCCCATGGTGAAGGGGACCTTCATATCGGCTTGGCAGCGTCCGAGAAATTGTTCCTTCTTGGGCGAACTGATGGCGACAAACAGCACATCCGCACGCGCCGCTTTGATGGCCTCGACCACGCCGGCTTCTTCCTCGGGTTTCCAGTAGCCATTGCGATACCCGGCGATGGTGATGCCGCGATACTTCTCTTCGTAGCGCAGCTTGACCTCCGACACCACTTCCTCGCGCGCGCCGAGCAGGTAGACGCGCCAGCCTTTTTCAGCGGAACGGCGCATCAAAGCCTCGAACAGATCCACGCCGGTAACGCGTTCCTTGAGCGGCTTGCCGAGCAGACGCGAGGCCCAAACCACCGGCATGCCGTCGGCGTTGATCAACGCGCAATCGTTGATGATCTGACGCAAATCGGCATCCTTGCTGGCCTTGACCAGCTTGTCCACATTGACCACCACATGTTGGTGCGGCTTGCCGGACTTGATGAAGCCCTCGATGGTGAGCAGCGTTTCCGCCATGGACAAATTGTCGATTTGGCAGCCCATCATTTCTATGCGCCGTTGCGGAACGCTCGCCGACTGTTCGCCGATATCAAATGCGCCGGCAAGGCCCGCCGCAGGTAGGGCCGCATCATGACTGGCGCCAGGAACACTCCAATCAAGCTGAGCTGGCTCGCGTTCAAGCGCGGGCACACACATAAGCAGCGGATTGATGGCCACCGAATCACCGCCGCGCTCAGTCGCCGATGGCCTGATGCGCGCGTACGACGTCAATCTGCGCGTGCGTCCAGCCGCTTTGACCTCTCGCACCCCGGCCACAGAGTTGGGAACAGTGTTCGTTGCAGCGATGCGTGACATGTGCGATCCAAAGAGAAAGCGTGGAGTCGCTATGTTGGTCAGCATCTGTTACAGCTCATGCGTCAGAAAATGGCGGGAAATTAGTCCTTTCGGCTCATGCTCGGATAGGCAATGCCGCTGGGGCTCAGCACGGCAAACATCTCGCCATGCTCAATCGAAAATCGCCGCTGGCCCAAAGCGGCAACAACTGGAGCGGGTTCATCGCAACCGACGCTGAGGACGGTCACGAAAGCCGCTTCGCGACTCGGCCGCACGCTACTGAATCGCCCATGCCATTGTTTTTCCGAAATCACTTCGCCCGGAGAGCGGAACTCCGGCGGCACGGCAAAGCGATCACTCTGGGAAAACACAACCGGTGCGGTGGATTGCGCGTCCACGCACAATTTGACGCCATCAACTTCCAGGCTGACTCGGCCCGAAGCATCCTGCTCGAAGGACGCCAGCGCGTGCATGTTCCATTCCCATCGCCGCGCCACCGGAGACGCCAGGACATCGTAGATCAACAGGTGATTGGGACGCAGATACACCAGCGTCCGCTGGGCCTGGCTCAGCGCGCCGTTGTAGGCGGCCGTGCTGTCGCCGGTTACATAGTCCAGACCCGGCGTATGCAGAAAGTCGACAATTTTCCCGGCCGCCGCGCGCTCGCCGTCGGTCTGACCCTGCCCGCCATCGAAGGTGATTGCGTTATGCGCCTGAGTCTGGCGATACCAGCCCATGCCATGCGCCGAGCCATGGAAATCGTAAAACCCCGAATCGATCAACAAGGGTCGCCCCCGCGCATGCAGCACGAAACTGTTCTGGTCGGCATGGCTATGGTTGAATGAACCATAGGGACTGGATTTGAAATAGACGGATACCCTGGCACGGTCCCGCAGATCGCTGTGCATGGCGGCCCAGCCTATCGTCCTGAACAACGTTGCATTCGGCGGCATGCTTCCCGGTTCGTCCACCGGCAACGTCGCCGCGGGCAAAACCTGGAGGAAGTCGTTGGGCCGGCGTCCAGGAACCTGGCTTGCATACCACCCCAGCAAGGCATCGTCGACCCGACCAGCATGCGCGGCGGCCAGATTGCCCGCGTCACCTTTCAGGTACAGCTTTTCCGCGCCATCGCCGAATACCCCGGCGGGCGATCCCGGAGGCAGAAAATAAGCCAGAAAACGGCCCAGGTTGCGACTCCAGCCCTTCTGGTACATATCCACGCCCACGCTCATCCGCAGGATATCGAGCGGCGCCGTCAGCGCCAACGCATCCCAGATGCCGTAGGCGGTACCGTTGCCAAGTCCGCCGTCCATGCCGCCCCACGGCGAATACAGAAACAGAAACGGGCGCACAGTCGCCTCAAACCAAGCATCGGCCCGCTCGTGCTCGCCCGCCAGCAGGCTCGCCGCCGCCGCGAGTTCGCCGACCGCCACCCAGGCGTGCGAATTGAACGGCATCTTGTCCAGCTTGCGGCGCGGATACAGACCGAATTCGCTGATCAAGGCGTCCATTCGTACCGCGAGCACATCGATAATCCGCTTGCGCTCCTCGACGGACAACTCGCCGTGGAGCCAATCCAGGCCCAAGGCCATGCCCCAGACCAGACGACCCGCCACCTGATGATGGTTGACACCGGTGGCGCCGGACGGATCCCACAGCGCCAACTGGAGCAGCGCATTCTTCGCATCGGCGAGATAGATCGGCTCCCGCGTCACCATCCAGGCCAGCGCGGAATCCAGCATCCGGTTTAATTCCGTGCCGGCCAGCTTCTTGTTGTCACCCAGTTGCCGGGAATAGGCCTTCCGAATCGCGTCGGCATCGGCCAGCCTATTCGGCTCCGCCACATGCGGTTGCCGCCATTGCGCGCGCGCATTGGCCAGAAAAGCGTTCCATGTCGATTGCCGCTGCGTCAGCAGGCTCTGGATATAGCGCTCCCGCTCTTCGCCCACCGGAAAAGCGCGTGGCCTGGGTTTGCTCTTGGCGATATTCAACAAGGTTGGCGCATCCGCCACGGCAAACGCAACGGCATGCGCCGCGATACGAAATTGCCGCCATTCACCGTAACCCTTGCCATAACCCTTGCCGGGAATCGCCACTGGCTTGACCCGCCAGAAATACACGCCCTCAGGCAAGGGCGTGTCCAGCAACAGCCAGTTTCGCTCCACCACATGCCGGACAATCTGGTTCCGCGCATCGCGCAGCTCAAGCTGATAGCCGGTCTCGCCCTGATCCGGCCAGGCAAATTGCGGCGGCGTTTGATCCACCGTCTCGCAGTGGGCGGGCATCGCCGGCATGGCCGAAGCGGGCGCGCGCGACAACCAATCCGCTTTTGGAAGCGGCGGACAATCATCCGCCCAGACCGCGCCAGAACCGAGCAAGGCGATCAAGCCATATCGGCGCAGCCATGCCGCGCGGCGTCGATCAAACATCCGCAAGCTCCCGGATGACCACAATGCGCGTCAGCCAAGACGTGTCGCCCGAGCCGCGCGCCCGCCAGGTGACTGTGCTGGTCGGCGTTTTCTGCTGGAAGCGGCGCGATATCCAACCGCCCATGGGCTGTTCCGAACCGCGCAGCAACAGCGGCGGATCGCAGGCAGCCGGCGCCGTGAATTCGACCCGCCAGCCGGGCACGCGGGCAATCACCCGATCAGGTTCCAGACTCACCGCCACCGTCTCGGCAAAATGCCAGAACCAGGCGAGGTCATGCTTCCCGCGCGACGACAAGCGGTCGATCACAGTCAGCGTTCTAACAGCCTGTTCATAATTCCATTCACGCTGGTGAGTGAGTGGATCGGCCAGGCGTCGATAGCCATCGTGTTCGGCCAGCAGCGTTTGCCGGCCCTCTGCTTCGTCAAAGCGGATACAGCGTGCATTGCCATGGCTGAGCCACATGAACCGGCCGCCGCTTTGCGACTGGCTCACCCCGTCTACCGTCAGCGTGTTGTGGGCCGAGGTTCCCCGAAAATATTCTCGCCACTGCATATCGCCCTGATAGGTATAAGTACCTGGGTCGACCAGCACCTCGTGTCCACCGACGCTCAGGGTAAACGCCAAGGCATCGGCATGACCATGCGCGGCTATCGACAAATACCCCAGCGGCCCGGCATCCGCCAACACGCGCACTTCGTTTTCCGTATCGAAATCCGCACCCAGCAGGTAGTAGCCCACATCCGGGAAAGCCCGTCTCGACGAGCCGGCATGCCGCGCCGCCGCCAAATCGGCAAATTTATTCGACGCCTCCGCGCCGAGCAGCCAACGCGCCTTGTCATCCAGTACACCGGCCTTGGCAGCAAAATCGGCGCGCTCGAACAGCACCGCGCCGATGGCCAGCAGCGAACGATACGGATCGCCATGCTGCTCCGGTTCGAACTTCACGATATGGGCATCGTCGGCATCGCCAAGCATCGGCACCTGTCCGCCCACATCCATCACGGCGGCGATGAATTCCAGCATGGCCCGCATGCGCGCAAGGTATGCGGCGGAAAACGGCTCGCCGTTGGCTCGTCCCCACAGGGCCGCCAGCAGCATCCATTCCAGCGCTTCGTGGTGATAGTAGAAAGCCTGTTCACGATTGCCGCCGTCCGGCGCATTCTGCTTCAGCGCCTCGACTTCCAGCTCCGACCTCGACTGGCTTCGCCAGCCAGCACTCTTTGCCCAGCAAGGCCAGGTCAGGCTCGCGACATACAGCCCGGCCAGCTCGCCCAGCAGATGATTGTTGGCGGAAGAATGGCGCGACAAATAGCCGGCCACGAAATCGCAATGCTGATAGACCGCGTCCAGCCATTGGGCGCGCAATGCCTTGCCCGCTTCCGATGCAAACAGCGGGCTGTTCTCGCCGCCCAGCAGATGCCAGGCAAATGCCCAGTTGTTCAATCGGATCGCCAGTTCCAGCGAACTCACCCAATTGGCGCCCCGAGCATAGGGGCATTGTTCGAACCATGACGCCAGCAACGTTCGGCAACCTTCAGCGTACTTCATGTCACCGGTCATCGCATACGTTTGAGCAAGCTGGTTCAACTCCGCATGACGATTCAATTCCCACACATGCCGAATATCGCCTACCTGAGCAATGTCGCGGTATTCAAGGCGTTTGCCGAATTGCAGTGGAATCTGTTTTCCGGTCAGCGGATCGCGGTTCCAGTCCGGCGGAAACCCCAAATCCTGGTCGACCAGAGAAAACACATCCCAACGCCCCGCCAGCAGTCGGTCAGCCGCCTCTCGCCAGCGCCCCACCGCCAGACCTTGCGGCCGGTCGGTGCACCACGGACGACCGAAATGCATTTCAGGCGCTGGCGGGCGGGCACACATACCCACGCCCGCAGACTGCCAGCGCGCCTGCAACGCCCGCCCTGCGCGATGCGCCATTTCGGCAAGACCCATAGTGCGCAGGCGGTTCAGCTTCCAGATAAGCAAATTCATCGAGCGGTAATTTAATTAGGCGCGGGATTCATGACATCAGGGACACAGTTGCTTTTGACGACTACCGCAGGATTACCACTGACCACCGAATGAGGCGGCACATTGTCAGTAATGAAAGCACCTCCGGCAATGCGACTCCCACGGCCGATGGTCACACCACCGACAATAATTGCATGCGGGCCTACCCAAACCTCATCCTCAAGAATCGGGTATTCCGTCGTTCTCTCACCATCCGTGTTTATCCGATCCCTACGACCGAGTGTGACACCATGAAACAAAGTAACGTTTCTTCCTATACGCGCACCACAATTTACAACCAAACCCCAGCCATGTGTGATGGCCAAACCCGGCCCAATATCTGTTCTCCAGCTCAAGTCAATCGCAGCACGATTGGCGGCTAGATGATGGAATGCCTTGAAGAGTGGCAATGCCACTCGCGCTATTCCGCGAGAACGTGCAGCCATCTGACATAACCTCAAAGTCACTATCAGCCGAAATGTTCTTCTGGTCAGTGCACCTGTAATAAGTCGCCCCCAATCAAACTTTCCGTACTGACGAAAAGTGTCGGCCTTCAGGTCAACCCACGTATTCATTTGCATCTCCGCTCATTCCCCGCCAGCGCCGCATAAAACGCAGCAACATCCGCCGACACCCGGCCCGCTTCAAAACGCTTGCCCGCCACCTCTCGGTTATGCGCCCCTATGGCGCGACAGCGCGACAGGTTCGCCAGCAGTTCGCGCAGTGCCGCGCCCACTTTGTCGCCAGTCGGCCGACTCAACATCAGCCCATTCACGCCGTCCACGAAAACATCCGGAATCCCGCCCGCATCGCCGCTAATCACCGCGCACCCGGCGGCCATCGCCTCCAGCAACGACACCGGGCACCCCTCGCCGTAATAGGTCGGGAAGGCGAAGATGTCCGCGTCCGCAAGCAATTGCGCCTTGTCCCGGCCGCGCACGAACCCCGGAAAACGCACCCGCCCGCCCAACCCCTGCCGCTCCACCCAGGCCCGCATGCCCGCCGCTTCCGGCCCGTCACCGGCACAAGTCAATTGTGTCTCGGGATACGCGACGGCCACTTGAGCAAAACCCTCCAGCAGTTCATAGCCGCCCTTTTCCCGCACGAAGCGCGACAGAAACAGCACCCGCACCGGCCCCTCGCCTCGCCGCGACACCACCCCTTCGAACTGGCCGGCATCGAACATGGTGCTGACAACCTGGATCCGCCCGCCATCGAAGCCCGCGTCCACCAAAGACTGCTTGAAACGGCTCGCCAGCAGCAGTATCCGACCAGCCCCGCCCCACACCCAGCGGAACAGTGCCCGTGACAGGCCCCCGGAGAGCACACGGTTTGACCATTCATCGTTCCAACCATGAATGAACACCAACACGCGAGATAAACCGAAAACTCTCAATACCAGCATGAACAAGCTGTCGCGCAACAGCGCCTTGTTGAACGAGGGATTGAGATGCACAACGTCATAGCGACGGTATAGCAAGCGCAGTAGCAAACGCAGCGCGTCGAAAAACGTCAGAAACGGCGATAGCAATCGCCAGAATATTGTCTGTCCGCGCCGCCCAGTGAACAGGCTCTCCACTTGAATATCAGGTGGCAAATTGGCCTTCAACATCCCCACATAATCGGCCACCCCACCTGGCTGGTATGGGTCAGGAGAGAGCATCAGGACCTTGATCATTCCGACTTCTCAGCGATAAGCGCCGCATGCGACATGCTTTGGATGTTTGTCGACTTCATCTACTGTCAGTGAGGTAGTGCCGAAAATGAAACAGCAAAGCGCCAACAAGCCCACGCTTGCTGCTTTCATTACGCACTAGATTCCACGCATCGCTCAACTGGGCTGCACGCATTTCCCAGGGCGCCAACCGGACATATCGCTGATTCGGGAATGCCAGCGGATAGCCACAGGCAAGCAGTGTTTCCCCGGCAATGGACTCGATACGTGCCAACACATCCTGGCTCATGGACTTGTGATATTTGCCATGGTTATCGGCTAGCACCCGTACCATGCCTCGGGCGTCGCCCAGGTTCTCGGAAGGTTTGCCCAAGGTCAGCATTATCGGGTCGAAGGTAACGCCTATGAAGTCCGCAATCCGGCGAAGACTGGCCTCGGTTTCAGTTAACAAGCTCTCGTAATTCAACTCCATGTAATCCCCCTCCAAAGCGGCCCCAACACTGCGCGCCGCAACCACCCCATCAGACCAGCGCTGCGCTGCCCGCAGCATGTTTTTGCCCCAGGCCTGTTGGCTGGATAAGCAGTAGTCGCGCACATCACGGATGATGTGTATGAAACGCGCCGTTGGATAGACGCTTTTAATCAACGAAATATCGGCTAGATATGAAGGCGATTTGTCACCCCAAATAAGGTGGCTGCCAGGCGACACATCCAACTCCAGGCGGATTAGGGCCTCGAAAACCCCTGCTGCATCGAATTTTCGACAAGCCCTGTACCAGGAATCCGCGGAGACCAATTGACCTTCATCGCGTCGATAAATGAAGTAACGCAGACGGGTAATATGTCTGTGGAAGTCCTTGAAGTTGTTTTCGTTGCTTAGATCTTTAAAGCGATCCGCGTTGCGGACCAGGTAAGGCAAGAACCCGGTCTCGATTTCCGGTATTCGGATGTCCGGGTGTCGATTCATAAGATCGCGTAGCAACTTGGTGCCAGAACGCGGCATGCCAACCACAAACAGCGGGCCGGCGAATGGTTTTTGTGTACTGGTGTAATCCACGTCAAACTCCATTACCTGGAATTGGCCAATGCATGAATTGACTATTAAACGTCATTGCTACTTGCCTTGATATGGCTTCGTATGACCGATTGCGCGCTATATAGGCACGTCCACTCTGCGCCATGTGCGACCGCTGTTCCAAAGGAATGTTCAACAAGGCAATCGCGGCCTCGGCGAAATTTTCCGGAGTATAGGGCACACAGATTCCGCCTCCGCCCTCACGAATAATCAGTTCTTGATCAGGACTGTCATTGGCGACTATCGGTATACCGAGAGTCAGATATTCAGCCACTTTCGTCGGCGAAGAGCAGTCCAGCAAAGTGCCGCGGGGTATTGGTGACAAACCGATTTCACATGCCCGCACATATTGCCAGCCCTCCGGCATGGATAGCCAGCCAGTCCAGATTACCGCATCATTCACGCCTTCCTCAATTGCCTGCTCCTGTAGCCAATGCCGATGCATTTCATCTTTTGTATCGCCAACCAGCACCAATACGACATTCGGTATTTTCATTTTGACAATGCGCAGCATTTTAAATAAATGCTCGATATGGCGCGGGCGATCCAGCGAACCCAAGTAAATCATCGCGCGCTTGCCATGGAGCCTTTCATCCTCAATTGGCCGCACCAACTCGGGTTGCACAACCTCGATATCCACCCCCATAGGTACAGGGGTCATCTGGTTCAGGGCTATGCCCATCCTTGCCACATCCGCTCGCATCCGTTCGCTCTGAACAAATACATGGTCTGCATGGCGTAGAACAATGTGATAAAGCAGGAAGCGCCCCAAATGGCCACGCAGCCATGGAAAAATGAATTTCAATAATCCTGATGATAAACCGCGATTCAGTGCGCGATATATCTGTCCCTCGGTAACGGGATAAGACATCCAATAAAAAAACTTCAGCCCTTTCAAGCGAGCAACCATCAAAGCAAAAGCGGCAGAAATCGGCAAGTCACGCACTTGAATTGCGTGGTAGTGGTGTTTGTCAGCCAAAACAAGTTGACGAATCCCGTGCAACAATGTCCTGACGAATATTTTTGCCCGCCCGCCTGATGCTTCACACAGGTAGGCACCCCCGCCACCCCATAACACACCCCCATGATGCCCAGGCGTTTTGCCGGCGACAATATCGGTCTGAATTCCATGACGAGGCAGATATTTCCCAAATAGAGTAGCCACATCCGGACGAAATGTCGGACACGTTTCTGCCGTTAGATAAAGCAAACGTAGAGTCATTGAGTGTTATTGCACTTTCGTTGCCACAAAAGAGAATACCCCTGTGATATTGCGAGCGAGTT
The DNA here is from genome assembly GCA_020061585.1 of Betaproteobacteria bacterium. GTDB lineage: Bacteria > Pseudomonadota > Gammaproteobacteria > Burkholderiales > Thiobacillaceae > PFJX01. The sequence goes on from JAGUXX010000319.1 coordinate 18,501, forward strand.
TATGCAGGCTTGCTTCCCTGCCCAGCCTATGGGCGCAAACCACCAACTTCGGCTTGCAAATTTCATGGAGTTGAATAGTGCGTGCGACAAGACACGCGGCATTTTCGGAACAAGTCCCATGAAAGCTTGTGCTTCGAATACAGACCACTCGGAACTGGGGACTAACCCAAACATTTTCACCAATTCCAATCCGGTTACTCGCTTTCGCTCACACCTGAACTGGCCCTAGCATTAGCCGGGCGCAGCACGGCATCGACTCCATAACAGGGGATCAGATAGCAGAAATTGGCCTCGTATATTTCCTGGAAACGGGATGACGAGTTCACCAGGCGTTCGACAAGCTTTTTGAACGGTCTGCTAAGCCGGCCCCGTCCAGAAAACGTGAGTCTCAAGGATTCCACCTTGTAACGGGTGCTGCCGTAAAACACCGGCACTTTGCGGCGTAATTGTTCTTCGGGCTCGACGAAGTAATAAAAGGTGTAAAGGCCGAAAAAAGTCCGGTGTGTGTAGTCTGAATAAAAGTACGGGTTGCTGAAATGCGGGACAAATACCCTGAACTTCCCGCCCGGTTTCAGCACACGATGGATCTCCGCCATCAACCCGCCCACATCGACAACATGTTCGAGCACGCTACGGGCGTGAATGATGTCGGCGCAGTGGCTGGGAAACTCACCGAGACCCTCCTCCAGATTGGCAACCACGTCGACGCCCGGCAAGGCGAGGTGATCGACACCGATTCTTCCTGGCAGTTTATCGGGGCCGCAGCCGATCTCGATTTCGACCTGCCCCAACAGGGAACGGGAGTTCTCCAGCAATTTCTCGATTTCAGTGCTCATGACGTGATGGCTTTCAAATGGCAGGTTTCTTTTTCAAGGCTCGGGCGGCGGCGATTCAGCGCGCGAATGTTGGCGCAGTTTTGCGACAACCAAGCGTATGGTCTCGTCGCCCAACAGATACAGGACGCTGAAATACACGATCGCGACGACCGCCCCATCAATGGTGAATACGGCCAATGCGGGCAGCGCGGCGGCATCGGTTGCCTGGCGGGAGCCCCAAGCGCAAGCCACAGCCAGGCTGCCATGTCTGGCGACGGCGAGCCACAATGTGGCCAGGCTAAAACCCTGCAACAGATGCGAGAGATGCCATGTGATCGACAGGAATGAAACGGCGAATATCGAAAAGGTAGCCAGCGCAATGCCGAATACGCCAAGCGGTTCGTAATAGATCAGCATGAAAAGAAGATACGCGACCAGGGTGATGGGCGCGGCAATCACCACCACCATCGGGCGATTCAGGACGAAATAGAGATTGGACAGAATCGGGCCGACAGCCATCAGCGGGGCGGCAATCAGGAAGCCACGTGTCGCATCGACCAGCATGTTCATTTCCTCACCGCTCAGATGCCGCGCCGCGAAGAGGATGGCGATCAGTAAATCCGCATCCGCCGCCAGCCAGAAGGCGACCGGGGATAAGGCCATGATGACGATGGACACAACCTGGCGCGACTGCCGGCCGGCCTCCTCAACACGGCCGGCGGTGACCAGCGCGCTGGCGTTGCGGAAGGCGACCACCTTCATGCCCAGCGCGGCGCCTTGTTGCAGCGGACTGCTGATTCGGGCCGCGAGCGCCAGCGCGGAAACCGCGCCGGGACCAAGTTGGGAAGCCAGATAACGTTCGATGAATGCGCGCATCCGGCTGAGCGTGCCGGACAGAATCAGCCATCCCGATGACACCAGTGCGGCGCGAACTTCCGGGTCGCGCAAGGTCCAGATGAGTCGATAGCGATAATTCAGGCCATGCAGCATCAGGACGAAGATCAATCCGTAAGCGCTCAGAAAAGACCAGGCCAGCACCATCTCGCCCAGTGTCTTGCCAAATGTCGCGACGCCGACAAGGGTGAAAACGGGAAAGGCCAATTTGAGCAATTGCGGCTTGATATAGGAACGAGCCGATTGATGCAGATATTCGTGAAAGGTGTTGACCGAAAAGAACACGATGGCGAGCGACATGATTTGCGCCATGGCGATAGTCAGTTCGGCGCTCTGCGCATCGAGTCCGGGGGCGGTGAGCCGGATCAGGGGCGCCAAACCGAGCCATAAGGCCGCCATGCCGATCAGCGAAGCCAGGGATGCGTAGTTGATGACGGTGGAGATGAACGCATCCACTTCTTCCTTGCTGCGCTCATTTTTCAAGCGATCCAACGTTGGAATGAAATTGCGCCCGAGAAAATCCGCGATGAGCCCGCCGATCAGGGTGGGAAACAGATAGGCGACAAAATACGCATCCAAAGCGGAAGACAGGCCGAAAGTAATGACGATCAGCCAGTTGCTTGCAAATCCAAGCACCATGCTGGCAGGCGCCAGCATGGAAATCAAAACAACGCTGCGCGTGCTGCTCATGGTTGGGATCGGGCCAGGTTGCGCAGTAGTTCAATCCACGCCGCAGCCACTGTCGCACTTGAATAGTGCTGCATGAAATGGCGTCTCGCCTGGACGCCCATGTCTTGCCGCTGCTCTGCCGATTCAATCAGTGTGCACAAGGCATCCACCCACTCGGTGTGGGTGCGGACGAGATAACCGGTTTGCCCGTCAATGGTGGTCTCGCAATTCATGCCGACCGGGGAGGCGACGGTGGGAATGCCGATTGCCATGTACTGAATGATCTTGAACGCACACTTGCCCTGCGTCCAAGCATCATCAGGCAGCGGCATGATGCCGATATCGATGCCTTGCAACTGGCTGATTTCATCCTGTTCGTTCCATTTCACGAAGCGGATGCCCGGAATATGAGCCAGCCAATCGATCCAGGTCTGGTCGCTGATAATCAGCAGCGACGCCCCGGTTTTTTCGATGACGGCTTCCAGGGCCGGTAATACGAGACGCAGATAACGCAGTGTCGATGCGCTGCCGGTCCAGCCGATGGTGATCTTTGCCGAATTGCCATGCTGGGCCGGCAAGTAGCGCCGCTCGTCCACCGTGGTCGGCAACATAACGACCTTGCTCTGGTTATTGGTGGTTGCGTCAGCCAGATAACGATTGCAGACCACGACATGCATGGCGAGGTCACTGACCTGCAACAGCGCAGCCTGAGACTTGCTGTTGTTTAACGCTGTCGGATTGGTGAATTCCGCATCATCCAGATCCAGCGCAATGCGCTTGTTGCGCCGGGAGATCATTTTTTCGAGATACGCACCGACCGGCAGGATGGATAGCTGCTTTTGCAGGATGACCGCATCGTATTCGTGCAGCCGAGCTTGTTTGATCTGCCACCAGCGATGCGGCAGGTAAATAAACAATTGCGTGATGCCGCGGAACAATAAGCGCAACTGTTTGCCGGGCAAATGGCGCGGTACATAACCATATTTCGGGATGACGGGATAGAAACAGGTGCATGCAATCCCCGCGTCCGAGAATCGCTGCAAATACTGCAGAATTCTGAAGCGAGTGGAAGGCGTTGTGCTTCCTTGCAGGAATAAGGCGATCCTCATTGCATTTCGACGATGTCGATCAACGCCTGGATATTGCGTTCGCTATGGTTTTGCTCGGCATAGCATTGCGCGCGCTTGCCGGTCTGTTCCCGCAGCGCATCGTCGGCCAGCCAAGTGCGCACCGCATTCAGCAGTTCAGGTTCGCTGCCTCCGGCGCACAAGCCTATTCTTTCCTGCTCCAGCAACCCGTCCGGATCAACATTCAGACTCAAGACCGGCACTTGCCGCATCCAGGCCTGGATAAAGGTATTGGCAAAGCCCTCCACCAGACTGGTATTGACGAACAGATGGGCGCGCGCCAGCCGTGCGTTGACTTCCTCTATGGGCAGCTTGCCCAAATAAGTCAGATTAGGTACAGCGGCCACCGCATGCTCGAATGCGCGTTGCTGGTCCGCGCCCGGAAACGCCTCCCCGATCATCACGAAGCGCACTTGCTGCATATCCAGGCAAGCTTGCGCCAGCCGTATGAATATCTCGGGCTGCTTTGCCGGCTTCAGATTGGCGATCCACAGCACAGTCAGGCTTCCACTTTTATCGAGGGTTTCGGCGGGAAGCGGATGCAGGTTGCGGAGCAGCATGCTGGCCCGGCGACCGTAATACTGGCCGAGCAGCCGGTTCTGATCATGCGTCTGCACCACGATATGGCTGGCATGCCGAACGCCGTATTCAAGATAGCGTTTGTCGATGAACTTCAGCAGCGTGGACGGCCGCCAGCCCTTCACAAGGAATGGGGTGACATCCGTGTCCAACGCCACATGCCAGATCAACCGACAGTTGTGCTTCAGGGCATGGCGCGCCGCAATCCCGGTATAGGCTGAGCCGACACGCTGATAGATGACATCGGGGCGTATGTCCCGCAGCTGCCGGGACAGGGCCTGGTGGTCGAAAAAGAAGGCTTTGGCGCGCAAGCCGGCATGCGCGGCAATCCGATGGGTGGTGTAACCCTGAGCCCGATATTCGGGGTGGATGCGCCTTGACAGCCAATGCACTTCGTAGCGGCCGCTGTCCACCAAGTGCCGGCATATCAGTTTGGCCTGGTATTCGGCGCCGCCCTGGATGGCGGACCAGTGCGAGGGCAACAGGATGGCAATTTTTTTCATTGTTGTCCGGCGGCTGGCAAGTCAAGTTTTACCGGTAGCCCAAGCGCCGATTGATGGCGCCGCCCTGACGCTCGAAGTAGTCCAGGTCATCCTGGCCCAATTCACGTCGCCAGGCTTCGTCCAGCTTGATGGTCGACAGCCCGCGCAAGCGGGTGTCGTTGCCTTCAGGCATGTGCTGAATACGCGCGGCGAACTGGATATCGCCCTGCAGTTGCGGCAGCCCCATGAATTCAAAGATGCGGTTTGCCGAACCGGCCGGATCGCTGGCCAATTCTTCATATTTCACCCGCAGCAGATGCTCCGTCGGGATGATTTTCTCGATCAACGGCAGGGCGCGACGGTAGTAGTTATTCCAAGACTTCAATCCAACTTCTCGGGGGACGCCTTCGAGCATGCGGGAATAAAGCACGCCCCGGCCATCGCGGCTCAGGAGTATGGCGCGCACCCGCTCAGGGTGGCGTCGGTACATGGCCAGCCCCTTGACATAAGCCTTGGAGGAATCCACCACCAGCGTGGCACGCGCCGCCTCCTTGACCAGATCGAACAGGGCAAAGTTGTTGTCGATGCTGCGATACAGTTTGCTCAGCAGCGGGTCGAGCAACACCATGTCGGTCCGCGCGCGCAGCATGAACAAGGCATGCAGCAGTTTCCAGCTCAACACGTAGGGGCGGGTCTGCCTGTCAGTGTCGACATGATGAGTGGCTTTCATGAAACCCAGGTCCAGATCGTAGGGGGCCAGGCGCAGATCGGCATCCATCCGCAGACGGATACTCTCCGCCAGGGTGTTCCAGAACCCGCATTCGCGCACCGGTGCGCCGCAGGAACACTGGGCGTTGCGCTTGAAGCTGCGCGGCAAGAAGGTAATTTCGCCCAGGGAGGCCACCTGTGGATGGGCGCCGATCATCAGATCGAGCAAGGTGGAGCCTGAGCGGCCCGACGAGAAGATGAACAGGGTGTCGGCGGCCATTACGAAGTCGTCTGGCCTGGCGTGCGCAATCGATAAAACCAGAATGCCGCCTGCCCCAGGCTGAGCATGACCAGCAAGATCATTCCCGGGTGATCGATCACGGAACGGTTATAGAGCAGACTGACCAGGGCAAGGATCAGGTAGATGCCCCCCGTTTCCAGATAGGCGCGATGCCGCGCTGGTATGTCAGTCGAGGCGGACAAGCGCAACGACAAGCGACTACCGGCAAGCAGCAGCAGGATATAGGCGCATGCGCCGGCCACTCCGGTATCCCAGAGCAGTATGGACAAGGCATTCCTGTCCAGACGTTGGCGGGGAAAGCGCTTTTGCACTTCGCCCACATAAAACGAACTGACCCGCAACGAGCCCAGGCCATGGCCGAATATCAGCTTGTCCGGCTCATCCAGCCCATGTTGCCGCCACCAAAACACCAACAAAGCGGTGCGGCCCATTTCACCGCTCAGCACATTCAGATAGTCGGGATCGGTTTCAAGCAACACCCCCTGCTCGACACGCTCCAGCAAGGTGCGATCAATCGCAGCGCTCGACGCCTGATAGTGCAGTTTGTCGTAAGCGATCAACCCGCCCGCCATCATCGCGACAAACACCAGCGACCAGAATCCGGCCTGGAAAGGGTTACGCACAATCGCCTTTCTGAACAGCCAGAAAAAGGCCAGCGGCAGGAATATCAAGAAAATGGCTTTGACCTCAGCCATGAACACCGGGGTCATACACACCACCGCGAATACCGCCGCCTTGCGGGCGCGGATTGCCTGGTTGCGGAACAACGCAACCAGCAGCACCAGCATGGTGACCAGATAGATGCCCATGAAACCGCTGGAGCCGCCGGACTCGCTGCCGCCAAAACTGCCCGAAACCGCATCCCAGCCCTGCCCCCCCGTATCCGCGATCTTGCCGCCGATCACGACATACTGGTAGATGACCACGGGCAATTGCAGCAAAGCCACCAGCAACAGGAATTTCCAGATCACCTCGTAGGTTTCCGGTTTGCGGATCAGCAGGAAACCCGCCAGGAACACGCTCAACAGAAACAGATAGTTTTTCGCCGCGATCAGATAAACGCCGGGCGATTGGGGATTGATCAGCACATTGATGCCCAGCATCAGCAGATAGATGACGAAAGCCCACAGCACGAACGGCCAGGCGCCACGCTGAATTCTTCCCCGCAGCGTGACTTCCGCCAGGGTGATCAGCCATATCGCCAGGCCAAGAATGTAGGGCACCCAGAAGATCTGGCTGATTTTGGCGAAATAGCCGACCAGCCCGGCGATCAGAAATGCGAACGCGACCAGCGCGATCAGTATCCACTCGACCGGCAGCAGCAGCAGAAACAGGCCGAACACCAAGCCGAACACCGGCACGATCAACATTTTCGTGCCGGTAGCGACAGCCATGCCGCCGATGCCGCCCGCCAGCAGGATGAACACCGCAATACCGAGGTAGGTGGCCCACATGGTGCTCGGGCGGTGTTGCGGCAGTGCGAACATGGCGGGCCCCGGCCTAGCGCGTCAGACGGCCGATCAATTTCGGTCGTAATTCGGGCGGCACACTGGCGATCATCTGCTCAAGAAAGCGTTGATGCGTCTGGTAGGCGTCCTCCGCGTCGGCGTCTATGCTGGACACCCTGATCAGGATGCCTTCCGGAATTTGCCCGGTCAGCGAATAGCGCAACTGCGCGAGTTTGCGATTGGTGCGGTCAAGGGCGAAGCTGTCGCCGATCAGGATCCAATAAGAGATGGGTTCAATGCGCGCGCCCTTTTCCGCCACCAGTCGCATCACCGGAATTTCGACATCGCCGACCCGCAGGTTGATCGGCGTGTTGCGTTTGACGTCGAAGCCCTGGCCACGGTAGCAACCCTCTGGCAGGTGAACGGTCATGGAATCGCTCTGGTCGCCGCCGTAGGCGATGGACAACATCACGTGTTGCCCCTGGTCATTGTTATAGGTGCGGGTCAGCGTCTGGTTATAGATCTTGTCGAGTTCCGCTTGCACATCCGGACTGACCTGAAGATGGTCGAGCTTGGCCTGCATACGCCATTCGCCAAATTCCTGCGGAATCATGCTTTCCAGGTTCAATTTGTGCCCCTGGTCCGCCACTTTGTGGCGCGGCACCATTGCCAGAGCCAGGCCGGCCGCGGCCAGCATGGTCAGGCCGATAAGGAAATGCCGCAAATTGAAAGCCTTCATGATTTTCTATCCATGGTCGACTTGAGGAACAAACCCAGGAAGCCATCCAGGGCGAACAGCAGCAACAGCCCGATGACGAACAGCAATACGCCGGCAAAGTCGTGCAGGAAGCCTTGGCCGGCCGCGTCGCCCAGGTGGTAGGTGACCAGCACCAGCAACATGACGCGCCCGATGTTGGCGGCGAAGGCGATGGGCAGAATGCTGGCGATGACGATGGCGTTGCGCAGCCAGTTCTTGTGCTCCATCAGATAGAGGTAGAGCAGCCCCATCGCCGACAGACTGAACATGGAATGCAGACCGGAACAGGCGTCGGCGACCAGCAGTTGATAAGGGCCGACGCTGAGAACAACGCCGCTGCGGGCGACCGGATAGCCGAAAAAGTAGAGGATGGTTTCGGCGATTTCCGAGATATGCTGCTTCAAAGGCATCGTCGCGGCGTCGATAATGAAACCCGGCAGCGGCAGGATAAACAGCAGGAAGAACAGCGCAAACCAGAGCGCGCGTACCGGACGCATCCCCAAGGTGATGAGCAGGGTGCCGATCAGCACGGGAATCTGGGAGCCCGCTTCAAGCAGCATGATCTCTTGCGAGCGCCCCACGGCGTAGACCAGCAGACCCAGCAGCAGCAGCGCCCAGCCAAGCACCGGATGAGGATGCTCGGCTTCGGCGAGCACCGCGCGCTTGCTCCACAGCAGGTAGAGCGTCACGATCAGCACTATCGGCCCATGCGCGTGTTCCTCGCTGTTCCAGATGCCGTTGGCCATATCCCAGTAGCTGGGCAGGTACAGAACCAGTAGGCCAAGCAGCACCGGCCACCAGGTCATCAACGAGATACTGGTTGGGGTGGGGGAAGCCGTGTTTGAAGAAGGCTGAGTCGGTATGGCTTGCGGCATGTTTGGTCGCTTGTCTACGTCTACGCGGGGACGCTGCGGTGATGTGCTTGAGAGGCCGGGGGGCTCAGTAGTCGTTGACCACGGCGCCCACAACCTCGGCGCCGGTGGCGGTGATCATGGCCCGCATCGCGGCGATGTCGTTCACCCGGCTGCGGTTTTTCCGCACGGCGACCACCGCGCCGCGCGTGCGGGCGGCGGCGATCTGGAAATCCGCGGCGACACTGGCCGCCGGCGTATCCAGCAGGATGATGTCGTAGTTGAACGCGAGCGTTTCCAGCAGTTCGGTGAGATGGCTGCGCGACAGCAACTCGGCGGGATTGGGGGGCAAAGTACCCGCCGGCAGCACGGAAAGATCAACAAAATCCGGAATGCGGACCACCACATCGAGCCCGACACGATCCGCCAACAGGTCGGACAAACCCATGCCGCTGCCCAGATTGAACAAGCTGCTGATGCCGGGACTGCGCAGGTTGGCGTCGATCAGCAAGGTGCGTTCGCCAAGCTGGGAAAACACCACCGCCAGGTTGGCGGCCAGAAAGCTCGAACCATCGCCGGGATTGACGCCGACCAGGGTCAGGGTTTTGTTGCCGAGGGCGAACCAGCGCAGCATGAGTTGGCTGCGCAAGCCGCGCAAACTCTCCACTTGCGGGCTGAACGGGTTGTAAGCGGCGACCAGTTCCTGACTGAAGCCGCCTTCGCCGGCATTCAGATACGGGTATTCAAACTGGCGCGCCAGCACCTGTTCGATATCGCCGGCGTTGATCAGGCCAAGCTGTAGCGCGGCGGCGCCAAACAGCAGGTTCTTTTCCTTTTGCAGATGTAATACGCGCTCGGCATCCTGGGCGCTGATTTTCCCCTGGTCGAGCAGGATGCGGCCGATGGTGAGTTCAGCGCGGCTGGCGGTGTTGGTCGCGGATAGCGGGGCGTTCATGCTGTCGACTCCAGAAAACCGGTACGGGTGATGGCGGACTGGCGGCGGAACCAGGTGCTCCGCTTGCGCTTGAGGTTGGCGATCTCGCCCAGCACGGGTAGCTCAAGCGTGCTGGCGAGGTCTTCGGCCGAGCGCACACGGCGATCTATCATCTCCACCAGGAAGGCGATACCAATGCCGAGCAGGCCGCCGAGGAACACGGCCAGCAGCATGTTCAGCGGAACATTCGGGCTGGATGCCTTGGTCGGCGGCACCGCCGGATTGAGGACGGCGACGTCGGTCTGGTTGGTCTGCGATTCCAGCGAGGTCTGATTCTGCCGTTGCAGCGCAATGTCGTAGGCGCGCTGGGCATTCGCGACGTCTTGCATCAGCACGGTGAGTTCTTCGCGTTTCTGTTTCAGATCGAGTACCCGGGCTTTTTGCGCGCTGAGTGACCCGCGCAAATCGCCTTCCCGCTGTTGCGCGACCTTCACGGTACTGGAAACCGATCGCGTCGCGGTGCGCAGCTCTTGCTCAAGCTTGGCGCGCAGGCCTGTCAGCTCCGCTTCCGCGCGCTGGAACTGGGGATGGTTATTGCCGACCCTTTCCGCCAGTTCCGACAGTTTGATTTCGGCGCGAGCCAGTTCGGCGCGCAAGCTCTGCACCACCGGACTGTTCATGATTTCCGGCAGCGCATCACTGCTCTGCTGCTGCCGCGAGGCGGAATCGTAGGTCTGCGCCTGTGCCATCACCAACTGGCTGGAAAGCTCCGCCAAGCGCGTGGTTTCCACATCAAGCCGCTCATCGTGGGCAAACAGGCCATTCTCACGTTGGTAAGCGGTGAGTTTGGCTTGCGCTTGCTCCATGGTGCCGCGCAATGACTTCAGCTTGTCGTCGTACCAGGCGCTGGTCTGGCGCGCCGGTTCGACCTTCATTTCCAGATTGGTGTCGATATAGGCCTGCGCGAAGGCGTTGGCCAGCAGAGCGGCAAAGCGGGGATCGCTGCCGGAGAAATCGAGCCGGATGATGCTCGAATCGCGTGATGGATTGACCTCCACCTGCTTGAGCAGCAAATCGGCCAACCAATGGCGGATATCGACCTGGCCCTCGCCTCTGGCGCTGAAGTCGGCCTTGACCTGGGGGTTCTCATGCATCTTGAGGGCATCTATCACTTTCAGCGCAACATTCCGGCTCCGGATGATGTCCGACTGTGTGGCAAGGTAGCCTGGAACCATCTGCGCCGAGATGACCATGCCGCTGACCGGATCTTTGGCCTTGGCGTCTACGATCAACGTGGTGGTTGCCGTGTAACTTTTGGGAAGCAGCAAACTGACTATCAAGGTAGACGCGATAGTCACGATCAGCGCCGAGAGCACCAACAGGCCGCGGGCTTTGAGTATCAGGAGGAATTGGTTGAAGTTCATCGCGGCTACCGTCTCAGAACAGGCTTTCTTTTACGTAAATGACGTCATCCGTTTGCATCGGGTCGGATAACCTGGCATCGAGTTCGACCAGCTTGCCTTCCGCGCCGCGCCGCATCAGTTTGATGCCCTTCTGGGTGCCGCGCGGGGTCAGACCGCCACCGACCGCCAGCGCCTGTACCAGCGACATGTTCTTTTCCAGGCGGAAGGAGCCCGGACGTTGCACCTCGCCGTAGATATAGAAACGCGGTTCGCGTGGCACAAACAGGATGTCGTCGTTGCCGATCTCGATGTTGAGATCATTCGAGCCATCGCGCAGCAATGCGACCAGATCGATTTCGCGGCGTTGAGCCTCTTTTCCCGTACGGGATGTCAGTACCAGAGTGTCGGCGCCGTCCGCCGCGATACCGCCGGCAAGCGCGAGGACATCGGACAATCGGCTGACTTTTTGCAGCGGATACTTCCCCGGACGATTGACCCGGCCCAGCACCGAGACTTCCCGCCCCTTGAATTCCATCACCACCAGATTGACCTGCGGGGCGCGGATGAAACCGCCGCTTTCCAGGGCTTTGGCAATCCGCCTGGAAGCTTCGCTGGCCGTCAGATTGGCCAACGAGACTTCACCCACCAGCGGGAACAGAATGCCGCCCTGTTCATTGACCCGGGTCTCCGTGGCCAGATCGGGATGCTCATATACGGTGATGCGAACCAAGTCGCCGGAGGACAAACCATAGTCTCCAGCGGCGCGCGCGGCTGCTGAAGCCAACAGAGCGAACAGCATCAGGACACAGATTTGCAAGGTTCGATTCAATTTCACGTTTACATCCTCACGCATGGAGAAATTGCGGCAACAGACATCTGAACTGACGATTTGAGCATCGCTTTCTTACAACAATAATCATGCCCGCCATTTTTCTGAAAACGCTTCGCGGGGGGTTCTGATCGGGCGGCGTACACCCGCCGCGCGGGGAATGGTCGGCAAGGGGTTGCCGACCTGCGGGCAACGGTTGCCGTGTCCACTTTCAAGCATCGAAACAATCAAAAATACAGGTTGGTGGATACAAACAAGACATTGCTGGCGTACTCCTGCGCGGCATCGCTGGAGCTGCGCCGGGTATGTTGCAAGTTGATGCTGAGATCGCCGCCGCGCCAGATTTCGTAACTGGCCGCCAACCCCAATGACCGCTGCCTATCCTTGCGGACATCGCCTTCGTAGTCGATATGGTCGACACTGGCCCGCGCAATCAACCGGGTTTTCGGTTGTACTTGCCAGACCGAGGCCAGGTTCAGGCTATCCACCACTTCGTGGTTGGCGATGAGGCTGCCGGATTCACGCATCTGGTGGCTGAACGTGGTTTCCAGCATGGATTTGCCGGTGAACATCCAACGTCCGGTAAGCCGCCCTTCCAAGCCGCTGTAATCATGATGGGCGAGGTTGGGATGCGTGCTGTGCGCATATCCCAATGTGCCGCTGAGCGATGTCTTGCCGCTGATCGCCCATTTGCCGGAAAGCCGCAGCGCCTGCTTGTCCGAACGCTTGTCCAGGGTTGATGTCAGCGGCCGATTGGGAAATTCGCTGCGCGTATCAACCCATTCCACACCAAGGTTCTCGAACGCGCCGCCTTGATAGGAAACACCCAAAGTGGTCGAATTGCTTTGGCTGTCGCTGATCGATTGGCTGAGTGCGGTGTACTCCTGCTCGGTTTCGTCGATCCTGAGACGGGCGCGCCAATTGGTGTGCAGCCAATATTCAGCCATGAACGCCTGCCGGCGGGTGTCGGCGACATTGCTGTCAGCGATGCCGCTGATGGTCGGCGTCGATTGGGTGCGTTTCAGCGAAGAGGAAAGCAAACCGGACCAACGATTGCCGAGCTGCCACTTCCATTCGCCGCCGAAATCCTTGCCGTTGTAATCGAGCCGCTCCGCATAGCGATTGAAAGATGTCTGGTTCACACCCAGGCGAGCATTGAGCTGTTGCCGGCCTGGCTTCCAGGCAAAATCAGCGCCGGCGCCAAAACGCTGGTAGGTTACCGATCGCACCGGCTCACCCAAACCCGCCATTGCCTCGCTATCACCGGCAAAGTGAAACAGATTGCTGTCGTAGCCCATGCCCAGGTCGATGAATGGCCGGATGGGTCCACCGGCAATTGCCCATGCCTGGCCCGCCGACAACGAGACGAATGCCAGAGCAATCGACAGACACTTGCTCAATGGCGTGGAGCGGCTGCAATCAGAACCGGGTGCCAATCGGCCGGCACTCAAGACTTGCATACTCCATTGCCTCCAGTCAGTTCGCGAGCATCGCTGCCTGCCATCCCCTGGCGTCGGCGACGCCAATAAGCTCGGAATTATTGCCACGCTATGTGGCAGGCGTATTACCGGGGATACCGGGGAAGAAGACACATGCCCGCAGTTCAGAAATCGGCATAGGGCGTTCCATCTTGCGCGCTGCCCTCCGCCGAGCTCTTTACGTCGAATACGCCGCCGGTGCCGGATTCCTCATCGTTCGGCGGCAGCAAATTCCATGCTTCGCTGCTGTCGAGCAGGGGATCACGCGGCACGGCGCGCAGGTAGCGCGCCTCGACCAGCGCTTCCAGCGATTCCGGCCAGGTGCCCTTGTCGGCGTGGTACTGATCGATGGCCTGACGCGTGATGGCCAGGTTCTCGCGCAGCACCGCTTCCTTGGCGCGCTCGACATGCTGGAAATATCGTGGTGCCGCCAGTGTCAGCAGCGTGGCGATAATGGCCAGCACCACCAGCAGTTCAATCAGCGTGAAACCTTGCTCGCGTCGCATTACCACTCCCTGTGGGCAACGCCGTTGAGGCCGGTTTTTTCCGACAACGAGAATACGTCGAACACATCCTCGCCTTCGCTCGGGTCATCGGGCGGGCTTGCGTAGCTGCGCTTGCCCCAGGTTTCCGCGGCTGACGCGGATGCATCCGGGTAGAACGGGTCGCGCGGCAGGCGGCGCAGGAAGTACAGCGGGCGATTGTCCGGCCGGGTCGCGTCGGATACGCCGCTGACCAGGCTGTCCAGATCGGGCGGATAGCCTGTGGCATCCTGGGCGACCAGAATTTTCTTGTCGATCACGGCCTGATGGTAGGCGTCGATGGCGCCGCGTATCTCGCGCAGGCCGGCGCGCAGTTCGGCTTCCTTTTCGCGCTGCGCGGTCACTTGCAGCATCGGCAACGCCATGGTCGCCAGCACCCCGAGGATGGCCACGGTGATAACCAGCTCGATCAGCGTGAAGCCGCGCGCGGCTCGCATCAACGCCGGCTCCGGCTCACTGCCGCGGATCCTGCGCCGGTTCCGGCGGCTCGGTCGGCGCGGCTTCCGGCTCCGGATCCACCGGTTCGGTTGGCGGATTCGGGCGGACCAGATTGAGCGCCGGGCGCAAACGGATGGGCTGGCCGGTAACGGTTGCCTCGGTACCGGCGAAGAACTCCGCGTCGGCCAGTTCCGGCCGCTCGATGTTGCGCAGGATGCGTGGCGTGATCAGCAGGACGATTTCCGACTTGCTTTTTTCGTCACGATTGCTGGAAAACAGTCGACCGAGCAGCGGAATGTCGCCCAGGCCGGGAATCTTGCTGGCGCTGGCGCGGTCCTCGTCGGAAATCAGCCCGGCCAGCACCTGGGTTTCACCATCTTTCAGGCGCAACGTGGTGGTGGCGTTGCGACTGCCCAACTGGTAGGTCAGCGTGCCGGTGGCGGTCTTGATCTGCTGCACGATGTTGGACACTTCCAGACCGACCTTGATGCCGACCTCGCCCTCCAGATAGACCTGCGGTTCCACATCCAGCTTGAGGCCGACATCGAGGAAGCTGACTGATTCGGAGGTGACGCCGGTGGAGGTGACGTTGGAGGTGATCACCGGCACCTTGTCGCCGACGTGCACCTTGGCCTTCTCCCTGTTCTTCACCCGGATGCGCGGATTGGCGAGCAGGTTGACGTCGCCGTCGGTCTTGTTGGCGACGACGCCCGGCGGCGTATTCATCAGGATGCTGCCGGAACCGAGGTTTTTGAGGATGCTCAAGGTCTGCGGCACGTCGATGTAGCTTGGCGTGCTGGAAATCGTGTTCCCGGACGAATCAAGTATGTTGTTGTTGACCCGCTCCTTGCTCAACACGCTCAACGAAGTCGGCCACTGCACGCCCAACTCGGTCAACTTGCTGCGCTTCACTTCCAGTATTTCCACTTCCAGCATCACTTCCGGTTCCGGCAGATCGGCCAGACGCACCAGCTTCTCGGCGATACGCACCGCCTCGGGGGTATCGCGCACCACCACCATGTTGAGTTTCTCGTCGACATGCACATCCTTGGTCTTGGTCATCGTCTTGATCAGCGCCATGGTCTGCTTGGCATCGGCGTTGGCCAGGAAAAATGCGCGCACCACCATGTCCTGGTAGTCGCGCTGCTTGGCCGGCTGGTTGGGATAGATCAGCAGCGAGTTGCCGTTGAGCACCTTGCGCGCCAACTGGTTGGAAACCAGCAGCATGTCGAGGGCGTCGACGATGGCGGTGGCGCGGGCGAATACACTGGTTCTCTGGTCAAGGCGAACATCCTTGTCGAACACGAAATTGAGCTCGGATTGGCGCGCCAGCGCATCGAACACCACCTTCAGCGGGGTGTCGCGGAACTCCAGCGTCACCGAGCGGCGATAGTTGGCGGCGAGTTGCGGTAATTCGAAGCCGCGCGGTCGTCCGGCCTGCGCCTCCACCTTGTTCAGCAGCGCCTGCGCCTCGGCATGCGCCGGTTCCCGCGCCAGTACGCCGCGCAGCTTGTTGCGCGCGGTTTCCACATCGTTGCCGCTGATGGCATTGCGCGCCTCGCGCAACAAGACCTGGTTGCGCTGGGCGGTTTCCACCGCCGCCAGACCGGCCGTGGCGCGGCTGTTCTGCGGGTGGCGGTCGAGCACTTCGTGGAACCAGGCCCGGGCCTGGTCGAATTGACCGGCGCGCAACGCCGCGTCGGCTTCCGCCAGCCGGCCGGCAAGGTACAGCTCCAATTGCCGCAGGTAGGCGGTGCGAAACTGCAGGTCGTCGGGATGCTCGCGCATGCCTTGTTCGAGTTGCGCCAGACCTTCGCGCGGCTTGCCTTCGGCGATCAGAAGCTGGCCCTTTTTCAGGGCGGCATCACTGGCGCAGCCAGCCAGCAGAACCAGGGTAAGCAGGGCGACGAGCGAACGACGCAGCGGGTTGGTGATCATGGTTGGATTCTCAGTTTGCGTTGTTGGTCCAGCGGCAAATAGGTGAAGTCGAGGCTGTCCGCGTCCACCTTGTCCAGGCGCCACTGCTCCAGGTGCTGGCCCGCTGTGGCCTGGATCAGGCGCTCGCCGATGGCCAGGAACACGGTCTCGCCGGCGCTGTCGGCCCAGCGGCCGTGGTATTTGAATGGCAACGGCGGCGCCATCGGCGGCGGCGGTGGAGTCTGCGCGACGACCTCGACCGGTGGTGGCGGTGGTGGCGGGCGCCAGGAAGTCGCGGGAAACAGGTCCGCGCCGCCACCCG
>JAGUXX010000320.1 GCA_020061585.1 Betaproteobacteria bacterium
GCCTCGGGCTACGCGCTGGGCGGCATCCTGGCTGCAGTGCTGGGCAAGCAACTGATCGGCGAATATGGATGGCAGGTCGTGTTCATCGCTGCGGGAGTGCCGGTCCTGCTGATTCCGTTCATCCTGAAGCTGATGCCGGAATCGATGACCTACCTGATCTCGCACCGGCGGAGCGGCGAACTGGCCGAAGTGGCTCGTCATCTCCAGCCGGAGGTCAAGCAACCCTCGGACGCTCAGTTCGTCGTGTCCACCACCGATCACGTGGCGGGTGCGCCGGTCACCCGGCTGTTCCAGGATGGTCGAGGGCTGAGTACAGTGCTGTTCTGGATCGCCTTCTTCTCGGGCCTGTTCATGGTCTATGCGCTCAGCAGCTGGCTGACCAAGCTGATGGCGTTGTCAGGCTACAGCCTGGGGTCTGCGCTCAGCTTTGTGATCGCGCTGAACGTTGGTGCCATCATTGGTGCAGTAGGGGGGGGGTGGCTCGCCGACAAATTCCGCATTAAGTGGGTGCTGGTCGCAATGTATGCGCTGGGTGGTGTGCTGCTTTACATGATGACGCTCCAGGCCTCGACCGAGGTGCGCTATCTGGTCATCGGCGCTGTCGGCGCTTGCACTACTGGCGCGCAACTACTTGCCTATGCCTACTGCGGGCAGTTCTACCCGATGTCGATTCGCTCGACTGGGATCGGTATGGCCTCAGGCGTGGGGCGCCTGGGCGCGATCGCGGCGCCGCTGCTGATCGGTCAGATCGTCGCGCTGGAGCTGCCTCTGGAGCAGAACTTCCTGGTGATCGGGGCTTTCGGAGTTATCGGTGCTGTCGCCCTAGCCCTCATCAGCCACGGCGGCTTGGCGTCGCAGCCGATTCCACAAAACGCCTGATTGTCACCACCACGGGAATTCGACATGTCAAACCACGCCGCGTCATCGAGCTAGACATCGTACTTTTCGCTGGCGCGTCCGGGGAAATCATCCAGCATCGGAAGTCGATGAGGCAAATCATAGTCTCCTCTGCAGGCAGCATCGGAATGATCTGCTTGTCCTTGCCGGGAGGTTAATCGCCTCCCGGTTTTTTTCGCCCGTGGGCAGGTTTGAGAAGAATTTGGCAGGAACTTTTCGTGAGTAGATTGGCTAAACAACCGGCAATTGAAATGGCACATGATTTGAAGTGTCTAGCGATCCGTTTTCTTTTTGGTGAGATCAGTCGTGCCGATTACCAGAAGGAGTTCTATCGTCTTGTCCAGAATCTCGAACACGCCAATTCTCAACATACCGTGCTAGCACGAGGAAGAAAATTTGTATTAAGGCGTGTCGACAAATAGGGAAGCCCAGCCAGGAAATGGTTTGCTCCCTTGCTTTCAGCGCATTTGACTTCGATGTCGGCTTCGTGGGGAACCAAATTGAGCGACGGGAGCCATGCTTGCTGAAAAGCAAATCCAGCGTGGTACCCGTCGCTCGACCAGATTGCTTGAACAAGCCATCCACGCTTAACTCGATAACTACAACGCTAATTCCAAACCGCTCGTCTGGTTAATAGGCAAATGATGGTCGCGCCAGCATCAAAGGGTTTGTCTGAGAATTTCCAACTCAGGACTCTCGCCCAATATGCTTAGTCAAACGAATACAACTATGCGCTGAGGGAATGTGATCGATAGGCACCGGGTGCGCTACCTGTCCATGACTTGAAAGCCCGCTGAAATGCAGTGCTACCCGTGAATCCTAGCTCCTCGGCAATGTCGCTCAGGGAGATTCTGGTGCTTGCTAATCGAGAGATGGCCATATCGCGCCGTAGCTCGTCCTTTAACATCTGGAACGACTTTCCTTCAATTGCCAAGTGCCGCTGCAGGGCACTGACCGACATATGCAGGCGCTGAGCAGAGCTAGCCAAATCCGGCCATTCTGGACACGTTTGCTGCAAGAGAGTACGTACCCGTGCACTATACGTGCGCTCGTTCAGGTTGGGGCCCACCAGATTTCCCGGAGTTGCGCGCAGGAAAGATTGCAGCGCAATCACGTCTCGGTGCATTGGCTTCGCTATTTCGGAGGCGTTGAACCAGACAGCTGAACACGATTTCCCGAAACGCAAGGTACCAGAGAAGATTCGTGGATAGTTATCAGCATGCACAGGCTGTTCGAACGCGAAGTCGAAACCCTTAGGTACCAAACGGCCTCCATGCAGCCACACTAGTAGGCGCCAAAAGACGCGTAGCAGGAGACCATGCAGAAAGTCTGCGTGCGCACCCGGCCCCCCTCGCATCTCCAGACTGGCGCCAAACAGCGAGCCATCGGAGACAGGTACAAGCAGGGCATCATCCTGGAGTAGGGCAAAGGATTCGCAGACGCGTTGCAAAGCTGCTGCCAGCGTTCGCGCCCCGAGCGTGGAGCGAGCCATCAGTGCGAAGCTGCCGCAGCGAAACGGCCTGCCGCGCAGGTAGCCCAAGCATTCATCATCAAGGCTGTCCTTCACGGCACTAAAGAGCGCAATGTATTGCTCGACAGTTACCCGTGACTGCTCCAGATGCAGCAACGGCTCGGCTATACAGGCCTGCTCTAGAACGCTGATAAGCCAGGATTCAGTGGCCAGCCCCTTGCCGCGCGCACCGTCGAGCAACCCATGCACGGCAAAGATAGGAACTGTGGTGACGGATCTCACGGTGGTTAAAGGCACAGCTATGGCTGGAGCAAATAAATTGAGGTCGTTTGTTAGCTTATAGAGGTCGTTTGGTAGCGCTACTTGAGGGCCTGACTACTACGATCATATCTAGGCCATGAGTGCGTGCGACTGAATCATACCGTACGACGCATTGAAGCCGAATCGACCCCAGCCAAAAGAGGAGACAACCACATGATTCAAGTCAAAAAGCAGAGAGCTATTGAGCCTCACTCCCATATGCCCATGAACGTGCAGGGCTGTAGCTTAGTCATTGTCTGATGGGGTAAGTCATGCTTCCACAATTACATTGCCATGCTTGGATGGACGAAGAGATCGAGGCCTTTCGCGAACAAGTGCGGCGCTACATCGCTGCAGAATTCGCACCTAAGTTGGACGAATGGCGTCGCCAGGGCTATATCCCGCGTGAGGTCTGGCGCCCGTTTGGCGAATTGGGCTTCCTGTTGCCCGAAATGCCCGAGACCTATGGCGGCGCTGGTGCCAGTCTGGCCTACCAACTGGTGGTGCAGGACGAACTGGCAAAGGCAGAAATGCCGGTCAACATCGCGGTTCATACCATCGCTTTACACTACATCTTGGATTTCGGCACAGAAACACAGAAACAGCGCTGGCTACCCAAAGTGACGAACGGAGAAATGCTGGCTGCTATTGCAATGACCGAGCCCGGTTGCGGCTCGGACTTGAAGGCCATTTCGACTCGGGCTCGCCGTGATGGCGACTACTACGTGATCGACGGTGCCAAGACCTTCATAACCAACGGTTTCACCGGGAACCTTCTGATCGTAGCGGCGCGCACCAGTGGCGAGGGCAGCAAAGGGGTGTCGCTGTTCGTACTCGAAACCGAGAACCTGCCTGGATTTCATGTGGGGCGCCTGCTGGAGAAAATCGGTATGCAGGCCTCGGACACCGCCGAGTTGTTCTTCGACAGCGTGCGCGTGCCGGCCGACCAACTGTTGGGAGGCGTCGAAGGCAAAGGCTTCGGGCAACTGATGGGAGCATTACCTTACGAGCGAATGCTCATTGCGGTGCCGGCAGCGGCTACCATCGAGCAGGCACTGGCCGTTACGGTGGAATACACAAAGCAGCGTAAAGCATTCGGCGCCCCGCTGTTCGACATGCAGCTTACGCGCCAGAAGCTAGCCGAGGTGGCCACCATCGCTCATGTGGTGCGCACTTTTGTGAATGACTGCACTCAGCGCCTTCTGGACGGCACGCTCGACAACGAGGCGGCCTACATGGCCAAGTGGTGGTGCACCGAGCAGCAGTGCCGGGTAGTAGACGAGTGCCTGCAACTGTTCGGCGGCTACGGCTACATGGCCGAGTACCCAATTGCGCGTATGTATGCCGCTTCTCGTGTGCAAAAAATCTATGGCGGCGCCAACGAGGTCTTGAAAGACCTAGTGTCGAGGAAGCTGTGAACATGCCGAACACGCTGCAAATGCCACTGCACGGCATCCGTGTGGTGGAGTTCGAGGGCATTGGACCGGGTCCGCTGGCCGCAAGGATGCTGGCCGATATGGGCGCCGAAGTGATCACGTTGACGCGTGTCGAACCGGCGCCTGCAGCCCAGCGGCTCGGTGGGGCGGTAGAAAATCCACTACGCCGCGGCAAGCAAATTGAGGTCGTCAACTTGAAGTCGCCTGAAGGAAAAGCGCGTGCGCTGGACCTAATCATTCAGGCCGATGCTCTAATCGAAGGCTATCGCCCGGGCGTGATGGAGCGCCTGGGGCTTGGCCCCGCCGATTGCGCAACGCACAATCCTAGGCTGGTCTACGGCCGGATGACGGGCTGGGGGCAGGACGGCCCGCTCGCCCAGGCCGCCGGCCACGACCTGAACTACGTCGCGCTAACGGGTCTGCTATCGCTGTCGGCCCGCAAGGGAGATGCACCGATCGTGCCCCCCACCGTGATCGGGGATGCAGCCGGAGCGCTGGGCATGGCGTTCGGCGTGGCCTGCGCGCTAGTCGATGCTCGCGCCAGTGGCCATGGCCGGGTCGTCGACGCGGCAATCGTCGATATCGTGGCCATGCTGGGCACTCTGGTGCAATGGATTCGCGCCAACGGTCAGATCGACAGTGCGCGGCCGAGTCCATTTCACGATTCACCGTTTTATGACGTGTATGCCTGCGCCGATGGCGGCTTCATCAGCCTCGCCGCCGTGGAACCTGAATTCTACGCACAGCTGCTGTCGAAATTGGGTTTAGAGGACGTGAACTCAACCGAGCAATATAACCAAGCTCAATGGCCTGCGCTGAAGGAGCGCATCGCGACCCTGATCGGCAGCCAATCTCGAGCGCACTGGTGCGATCTGATCGAGGGCACCGACGCCTGCTTCGCGCCAGTGCTTAGCTTAGCCGAAGCTCTGCAACACCCGCACAACGCTGCGCGACGAATCTACCAGTCCACCTCCACGGGAGCTATCGACGTAGCCCCAGCCCCGCGGTTCCAAGCACTCAATACAACAATCTAGGAGACAAACAAATGACAGATATCGCCCAACCTGTACGCGGTTGCCCCTCTACCATGGGTGACGCGCGCCAACTCAATACTACGACGCTGATCCGGCACGCCGCGCGCACCCACTCGGACCAGGAAATCGTCTACCGCACACAAGATGGCGGCTGGGGCCGTTACACGTATGCCGACTGCTACACACGCGTCTGTCGAAGCGCCAATGCGCTGCGTGCGCTGGGTGTGGCGCCGGGCGACCGCGTCGGTATCCTGGATTGGAACAGTCGGCGTCACTTCGAGCTGTACTGGGCCATCCCGGGCCTGGGTGCGGTGATGCTGCAGATGAACCTGCGACTGGGCCATGAGGATCTCGGCTACGTGGTCGGTCATAGCAATGTCTCCTACGTTTGCGTGGACGAATCATTGCTTTCCGTTGCCGAGTCTATTGCCGCGAATGCGCCGCAGATTAAGGGCTGGATCGTTATGACCGACAAGCCGCTGAATCAAATCAAGACGACGCTCACCCCTCTGCTGCACTACGAAGACCTGCTGGCAGCAGCCGACGCGAAGATAGACTGGCCGGAGATTGAAGAACACTCGGCCTACAGCGCCTGCTATACCACCGGCACCACCGGCAGACCCAAGGGTGTGTACTACTCACATCGTGCCATCTACCTGCACTCTACGGTCATGGCAACCAACCTGGGCATGACGTTGGACGATTGCACTATGCTCATCACGCCAATGTTCCACGGCCAGAGCTGGGGTCTGCCGCAGGCTGCCACCATGTTGGCCAACAAAATCGTTCTTCCAGGCCGCTATGTCGCCGAGGACACCCGGCCGCTGACCGACGTAATGATCGCCGAGGGCGTAACTATCACCAATGGCGCGCCGGCCATCTTCCTGCCTATGCTGCAGTACATCGAAACACTACCCGACAAGCCGGACTTCAGCCGCTTGCGTATGCTCTCCGGCGCTACCGAACCGCCGCTTTCGATGATGATCGGTTTCCATGAGCTCACTGGTGCCGAGGTGGTGCACGCCTACGGTGCTACCGAGACTACGCCGCTGGTAGCGGTCAACCGCCTTAAGCCTACGCTGAAGAAGAGTCTTTCCAAAGATCAACAGTGGGATCTGAAGCGCAAGCAGGGTTTGATCGTGACCGGAGTGGATATCCGCATCGTTGACTTGGATGGAAAGGAGTTGCCGCACGACGGCAGCTCAGCGGGAGAAATTTTGCTGCGCGGTCCCTGGATTACCGCCGCCTACCACGACATGCCTGATTCGGCGGACCGGTTCCTGGATGGTTGGTGGCGGTCCGGCGACATCGGCACACTGGACGAGAACGGTTACCTCAAGGTCACCGACCGTTTGAAGGACGTGATTAAGAGCGGTGGTGAATGGATCTCGTCCATCGACATGGAGAACCTACTCATGGGTCATCCAGCTGTGCGCGAAGCTGCGGTAGTTGGGATTCCGCACGCAAAGTGGCAGGAACGGCCGCTGGCCTTGGTTGTATTGAAACCCGGCCAAGAGGTCACTCAGGAACAACTCTATGCCCGCTTGAGCAGCGCCTTTGCCAAGTGGCAGTTGCCCGATCAGATCTTGTTCGTCGAAGACATTCCCAAGACCAGTGTCGGCAAGCTCGACAAGAAACGCATACGTGTCGAGCAAGCAGAGCGCTACGCCGAGTAACACAAGATTCATCTAAGGAGAACAGCATGAATAACAATGAACCAGTCATCGTCGGCGCGGTGCGCACCCCGGTGGGGAAGCGCGGCGGATGCCTACAGAAATGGCACCCCGTTGATCTGCTTGGCGAGACGATGCGTCAACTAGTCGAGCGCACAGGAATTGATCCTCTCGACCTAGACGATGTGATCGTAGGCTGTGTGTTGCAATGGGACCAGCAGCACGGAAACCTGGGTCGGCACGCCGTATTGGCGGCTGGCTTGCCCGAATCCGTCCCGGCTGTGACGATAGATCGGCAATGCGGGTCTGGCCAGCAGGCGGTGAGTTTTGCTGCGCATGGCATTCAGGCGGGAGCCTACAAGCTGGTTATTGGTGCCGGGGTGGAGTCGATGTCGCAGGCACCGATGCCGCCATCGTTCAAGCTCGGTGCGCCACTTGGGGCGCAGTACAGCCCGCGTGAGTTGGCGCGGTACCAAGATCCTCCGCTACTGCCGCAAGGCGCCTCTTCGGAGTTAATGAATAAGCGCTTCGGTCTTACGCGTGAGGCTCTGGATGCCTTTGCTGTGCGTAGCCATCAGCGGGCCACTGAGGCCATACAGGCCGGCCGCTTCAATGATCAACTGGTGCGGCTTACCATGGACCCATTGGATCCGGACAGCCCCGTCGTTGCCGCCGACGAAGGCGTGCGTGCGGATCCCAACCCCGGGAAGATGGCTGCGCTCAAGCCCGTCTTTTCCGAAGACGGTGCTACCACTGCCGCCAACTCGTCGCAGATCAGCGACGGTGCCGCAGCACTGCTGATCGCCAGCCGTGCGTATGCCGAGCAGCACGGTCTGAAGCCCCGCGCGCGCTTTGTCAGTACCGCCGTGGCGGCTGCCGATCCGGTGATCCAGTTCACCGCCGTCCTCGACGCCACCCGCAAGGCGCTTCAGGAATCGGGCCTGACCCTCGACGACATTGATCTGTTCGAAGTCAACGAGGCGTTCGGCGGCGTTCCGCTCATGTTTCAGCAGGAATTCGGAATCCCAGACGAGCGCCTTAACGTCAATGGCGGCTCGGTAGCGATCGGCCATCCGCTAGGTTCCACCGGCGCGCGCATGCTCACCGACTTGCTATGCGAGCTCGAACGTCGAGGTGGCCGCTATGGCCTTCAGACCATCTGCGAGGCATCGGGTACGGCCAATACCACCATCATCGAACGACTGGGATGAGCGAGAAAGCTATGCACGAAGAGAGTGAAGTGCTCGTCAGCCGCGAAGGTGCCATCGTCACCTTGACCATCAACCGCCCACGCGCAAAAAACAGCCTGAACCGAGCCGTCTTCGATGGCTTACGTGCCCAACTGGCGCAACTACGTCACGACGATGCAGTGCGCGCAGTCATCGTGACCGGCACCGAGGGCGTGTTCTGCGCCGGCGCCGACATCACGGCCTTTGAAGCTATCCGCGCTGAATCGTTGTTGGGCGAACGTGCGGCGGCAGGTGGCGGCTTCTGGTCGGAATTGGGGAGCTTTCCCAAACCCGTAATTGCGGCAGTGGAAAGGCTAGCGCTGGGTGGCGGCATGGAACTGGCACTGGCCTGCGACATCGTGATTGCAGGCGAGTCGACCAAGTTCGGCTTGCCTGAAGTAAAGCTGGGCGCTATCCCCGGTGCCGGGGGCACACAGCACCTGATCCGAGCTATCGGCAAATCTAAGGCAATGGTGATGCTGTTGGCCGGCGACTTCATCGATGCTCGTAAGGCTTGCGATGCAGGCATCGTCGCCGAAGTGACGGCAGACGGTCAGGCTCTGGTGGCTGCCTTGGCGATGGCCGACCGGATTGCAGCAAATTCGCCGCTGGCGGTGGCGCTGGCGAAAGATGCAGCTCTGTGCAGCTTCGAGACCCCGCTCGCGAGCGGACTAGAGCACGAGAAGCGCAACTTCTTTGTCGCCATGCGTTCGGCCGACAACCATGAAGGGCAGGAGGCGTTCTTGAGCAAGCGCGCTCCGAAGTTCACTGGCCAGTAAGGGCCACCAATCCTCAATAAAGGAAAAGCCATGCAATTAAATTCCGACATCGCCGCGATCATTACTGGCGGGGCTTCTGGCCTAGGCGCCGCCACGGCCCGGCGCCTGGCCAGTCGTGGTGTCAAGGTCGCCATCTTCGACATGAATGAAGAAGCCGGCCAAACGCTGGCGCTTGAACTAGGCGGCGTCTACTGCAACGTGGATGTGACATCCGACGAGCAGGTGGACGAGGCCTTTGCCAAGGCCCGTGCTAGCGTTGGGCAGGAACGTATTCTGGTCAACTGCGCTGGTACTGCCGATGCAGTCAAGACTGCCAGCCGCGACAAGAACACAGGTGAAATCCGCCAGTGTGCGGCGGATCGCTTCAATCGCATTATTCAGATCAACCTGGTGGGCACCTTCCGCTGCATCGCCAAGTCGGTAGCAGGCATGTTGACGCTCGCACCGTTAGCCGATGGCGACCGCGGTATTGTCGTCAACACCGCTTCGGCAGCCGCACAGGACGGTCAGGTCGGCCAGGCTAGTTATGCTGCTAGCAAGGCTGCCATCGTGGGCATGGCATTGCCGATCTCGCGCGATCTCATGGACGAAGGAATTCGTGTCAATACGATCATGCCGGGCTTGTTCGGTACGCCGTTGCTGCAGGGGTTGCCAGACAACGTCAAGCAGGCCTTGGCGGCTACCGTGCCCTTTCCCAAGCGTTTGGGCGATCCCGATGAATTTGCGCAGGCCGTCGAGTTTCTTGCAACTTGCGGCTACATGAATGCCGAGGCCATCCGGGTGGATGGCGCTATCCGCATGGCACCGCGCTGAATGGTGCGCAGCTTCTTCAAGAGGCTGCGTTACCTAAGTGATGTCGCGGCGACAGCCGCGCCAAGAACTTCACACTGCACAAGCTGAATCAGCGGGTGAAGCAAATCGACGTGAGCATCGAATGGTACGAACGATAAGGGCGTGCCATCTGAGAACACGTCTAGTTAAAGCGATCGCCGGTTCTTGACATCGCTGCAAACCGTCTAAGTCATGAGCAACATGGAGGAAGACCATTGAAAAAATCTAGCAAAAATCTGCTGAATCGACGCGTTGTTGTATGTGCTGTATCCGCCACATTTGGGCTTACCGCGATGGCGTCAGCGTCAGCTGAAACTGAGGTAGAAGATCTTAAGCGTGAGTTGGCAGCACAACGCCAACTAATCGACAAATTGTTGGCGGGACAGGAATCGCAAAAGCAGATTAACTCAAAAGTGGAGTCGCAGGTAGCTGCTGCTGGTAAGCCCTCGTCTATGGTGACGGCAAGCGGCGTTACTTTCGGATTCTACGGGATCGCTGATGTGAACGTCACAAGCATGAACAGTGGGTTCGGGAGCAAGGTTACGTACGGTTCAGGCGGCTTTTCATCGTCGCGTCTAGGCTTCACCATTAGTAAGCCAATCAATGACGACCTGAAGGCAGTTGCTCTGGGTGAAGCTGGACTTCTCTATGACACTGGGACTGCAGGCAATGCATCTGTGACGAATGGCATAAACAATACCTCTCCTTCGTCCGGTGGCCAGGCTGGCACTGGACCGCAGCTTTTCTCTCGTCAGATGTACGCAGGTCTCAGCGGAAACTTTGGTACAGCCACAATCGGCCGCCAATACACGGGGTCGTACCTTGCAGCTGTTGCAACCGGTGCGGCAAAGGGGGATGGCCTTTTCGGCTATTCGGGCTCCATTACGCCTCTAATTGGAGGCATGCCGACTCGCTTGAACAACTCGATTGTTTACATTACTCCGAAGGTCAAAGGTTTCTATGGATACTTCACCGGAACCTCGGGCAGCGAGAATAACGTCAATGCGCCGACTGCAGTGGGTACCGCTACCACGACAGACAAGGCGGGCAGGGGCTATGATCTGGGGATTTTTTACACAAATAACGCATTTAACGCAGCGCTGACCACTTGGAATCTGAATAACGCTTCATGGGCGAGCGCAGGCGAATCCGGTTTGGCAAACAAGACCGGGTGGCAATTTGCAGCCAACTATGACTTTGGTGTCATACGATTGTATGGAAACGTGGTTTCTGGAACGATCTCTGGCGGCAACTATGAAAATGTATCAAAAACACTCTCCAGCGCTCATGCGGGGAGTCTGAGCTTCCTCATCCCTTTCGGAAAGCACAACTTCTCAGCAACTTATACCAAGCTAGTCGACGAGTCTATTCTCAACAAGAGTGCGAATCTCGTTGGCGTGAGCTATTGGTACGACCTTCTCAAGGACGCAAAGCTGTATGTGTCATATGGGAAGATGCAGAACAACGCGAATGCAACGTATAGCCTCGCTGACGGCGGCAACTTAGTCGGAAATGTAACGAAGCCGGGCTTTGACCCCTCAGGAGTTGTTGCTGGCGTGAACTTCGCGTTCTAACAACCATTGAAAAATCGGCGCGCCACAGGGTATTAGCCAGTCAGCATGCTAATACCTGCGCCGATCGTGGCGACTCCGGTGGCGATGGCAGGTAACTGTGATAGTTGCGGCTAGTTTGTCTTCGAGATAATCAAGGAGATTAAATTGAAAGTTTTAGTCCCTGTGAAAAGGGTTGTGGATTACAACGTCAAAGTTCAGGTGAAAAGCGATGGCTCTGGTGTGAATCTAGCCAACGTAAAGATGTCCATGAATCCCTTCGACGAAATCGCCGTTGAGGAAGCGGTACGCCTGAAGGAAGCAGGCATAGCGACAGAAGTGATCGCTGTCTCCTGCGGCGTACCCTCCAGCCAGGAGACGCTGCGCACGGCGCTGGCAATCGGCGCCGACCGTGCGATTCTGGTCGAGTCCGATGCCGATCTGCAGCCGCTGGCCGTCGCCAAGCTGCTGAAGGCGCTCTGCGATAAAGAAGGTCCGCAACTGGTGATCTGCGGTAAGCAAGCGATCGACGACGATTCCAACCAGACCGGCCAGATGCTCGCCGCCTTGGCCGGCTGGCCGCAGGCGACATTCGCCTCCAAGGTCGTCATAGCCGACGGCAAGGCCACCGTAACCCGCGAAATCGACGGCGGCTTGGAAACCCTGGCGATCAGCCTGCCGGCTGTGGTCACCACCGATCTGCGCTTGAACGAGCCGCGCTACGCGACCCTACCCAACATTATGAAGGCCAAGAAGAAACCGTTCGACACTGTCAAGCCGGCCGACCTCGGCGTCGACGTGGGCCCGCGGCTGATCACGCTGAAGGTCGTCGAACCGGCCAAGCGCTTGGCCGGCGTCCTGGTCGCCGATGTCGCCGAACTGGTAAACAAACTTAAGACTGAAGCGAAGGTGATCTAAATGACTATCCTCGTCATCGCCGAACACGATCACGGCAGCCTCAAGGCCGCCACCCTCAACACCGTCGCTGCCGCGCAGAAGATCGGTGGCGAAATCCACCTGCTGGTCGCCGGAAGTGCCTGCTCGGCAGCCGCCCAGCAAGCCGCGACGCTGCAAGGCGTGGCTAAGGTCAAGGTGGTCGACGCCGGACACTACGTTGGCCAGACTGCTGAGAACCTCACTGCTCTGGTTGTCGACTTGGTGAAAAATGCGGCTACCGGCTACTGCCATGTGCTGGCCCCGGCCACCACCTTCGGCAAGAACCTGTTGCCGCGGGTAGCAGCGTTACTCGATGTCGCACAGATTTCCGAGATCGTCGGCGTCGAAGCGGCCGACACCTTCGTCCGGCCGATCTACGCTGGCAATGCGCTGGCTACGGTCCAGAGCATCGACCCTGTCAAGGTCATCACCGTGCGCACGACCGCCTTCGACGCGGTGGACGCCGGCAACAACGCCGAAATCGAGACGAACGTCGCAGCGGCCGACACTGCCCAGTGCGCGCTGATTAACCGTGAACTCACCAAGTCCGCCCGTCCCGAACTCGGCGCCGCCAAGATCATCGTTTCTGGCGGCCGCGGCCTGGGGAGTGGCGAGGCCTATCACCAGCTGTTGGATCCGCTTGCTGACAAGCTCGGGGCCGCGCTTGGCGCCAGCCGCGCCGCGGTCGATGCCGGCTTCGTGCCCAACGATTACCAGGTCGGCCAGACCGGCAAGGTTGTTGCGCCTCAGCTCTACATCGCGGTCGGTATTTCGGGCGCGATCCAGCACTTGGCAGGGATGAAGGATTCGAAGGTGATCGTCGCGATCAACAAGGATCCCGATGCGCCGATCTTCCAGGTTGCCGACTACGGCCTGGTCGGCGATCTATTTGAGGCAGTGCCGCAGCTGGCTGTGGCCCTATCGTGATTTTCTGTTCGTATGCGGGCCATAGTTGAGTTTGCTATGCGCCCCTGGACGTGATGTAGGGTTAAACAGGAAGACTTCCTCTCAAATTCTGCTGGTCAGTAAATCCGCAGATAAATCGAGGAAGATCAGATTGGGATTAAGGTTCGTCGATATTCACGAGGTTTAGAAATGATGATTAATACAATCAAAGATAAGGCTTTTGTTTCCCGGAAAACGATTCATGTGCGAGAGATAACTTGCGTAGCCTACCAGCGTACTGATGGCCTTATAGATATAGAGGGAACGCTGGTGGATACCAAGCCCGAAGGGATATTTCTTCAGGAGCGTGGTGGCATTGGACCTGATGAACCGGTACATGAAATGACGTTGAGATTAACTGTCGACCGGGGTTTGCAGATTCACGATGTCGTGGCGGAAACGGTTCATAGCCCATTTTCCATTTGCGGTGCAATCACTGAACACTACAAATTAC
>JAGUXX010000133.1 GCA_020061585.1 Betaproteobacteria bacterium
CGTCGCCAGCGCCTCGATCGGCCGGCTGATACGCCGCGCCACCAGCCGCGCGGAGAACGCCGCCAACAAGCCGCCGACCAGCATCAACGCCAGCATCTGCGCCAGCAGCAAGTCACTCCACGGCGCGAAGGCGCTCAGCGGCGAATAAGTGACGACCCACATGCGTTTGTCACCCAGGCTCAAGGGCATGAACGCCGCCAGCCAGTCCCGGCCGGCCAGCGACAGATGCAGCGGTGTATCCGCCGGCCGGCCGGCCGCCAGCCAGTGCGTGTACACCGCCGCCAGCGGCGAATCGCCGAGTGAGGTCACCGGCTTGAACAGACTCGCCGTATCAGACTTCACCTCATTCGGCAAACCGATGACCTCGCCGGCCTGGCTCAACACCGCGACCGAACCGCTGGCCCCCACCTTGAGGGCGCGGGTCTGGCTGGACACGGTGCGCAGCAGCACATCCATGCCGATTACCCGACGCGCGCCGCCATCGCCGGGCCAGGCCATCGACAGCGTAATGCCGGGCTGACCGGAAGCGAAAAACACATACGGATCGGTCCAATGGAAGCGGGCCTGATCCGACAACGCCATCGCGCCGCTGAACCAGGGCCGGGTGCGGCTGTCGTAGCCGGCATCGCGCCAAGTCTCGGAAATCAGGGTGCGCGCGTCACGCCAGACCAGAAAACGCGCCCGCGCGCCCCAGACCTCGGGATGCGTGAGGCGATTGGTCCAGGTGCCATCACCGTTGCGCAACAACAAATAGCCCTGACCGCCGACATCGGCCAGGACGAAGGCGGTGACATTGGGATTGGCGATCAGCAACGGAATCAGCCGCAGGTTCAAAGCGCGAATGCTGGCGTCGGAAAGCAGATCCCCGGCTTCGCCGAGCACCAGTTGCCGCGCGCCGGACAACGCATGTTCGAGGCCGACGAATTCGTCACGCAAGCCGAACAACAGCGGCAGCCCGGCGTCACGCATGCTGGCCTGCGCCAATTTGTCCAGGCTGGGCCGCAGCACCAGCAGGTAACCGGCGACGGAGAACAGCACAAAACACAGCACGACCAGCGCCGTCATGCTGCGCATCAGCGTGCGATTGATGGTCAAAGCGTGTTGCTCCCGTGCATTTTGGTCATCCCTCCCAGGCGGTCGCCGCTTCCGGCTGATGCGCGTATTTTCCCATGAGCTTAAGGGAGGAACAGGTTTCCGTGATAATCGCGGCATGTCCTTTTCCTATCTGCTCACCAACTTCATCGCCGGATTGCTGCTGCCACCGGTATCTCTGGTCCTGCTCGGCGGACTCGGCTTGGCGCTGCTGCGGCGTCGCCGCCGGCTCGGCCTGAGTCTGATCGCCGGCAGCCTGATGTCGATCTGGCTGCTGTCGACGCCACTGGTCGCCGGGCTGCTGCTCGACAGCCTGAAACCGCCGCCGCGCGCCTTGACCGGTAGCGAAGCCGACGCCATCGTCATCCTGGGCGGCGGCCGCGTGCGAGATTCCATCGAATATGGCGGCGACAGCCTTGGCCGCTTCACCCTGGAACGGCTGCGCTATGGCGCCTGGTTGGCCAGAAAACTGGACAAGCCGGTGCTGGTCAGCGGCGGCGCGCCGGGTGGCGGCGTGACGGAAGGCGCCATGATGCGCGACAGTCTGAAACAGGAATTCGGCATCAAAACGGTGCGCTGGGTGGAATCCGCCTCCGACAACACCCGCGAAAACGCGCGCCGATCGGCGCAGTTGTTGCGCGCGGACGGGATCGAACGCATCTATCTGGTAACCCATGCCTGGCATCTGGCCCGCGCCATGCCGGAATTCACCGCGCTCGGCTTGCAGGTCATTCCCGCCGGCACCGGCTACTCGCTGGCGTCGCCCCCCAACGCCCTCGACTTTCTGCCGAACGGCAAGGCGCTGCAGGAAAGCTGGCTGGGGCTGCACGAATGGCTGGGCCTGCTCTGGTACCGTATCCGCAACTGAAACGATGGAGAAAATGCAATGAAATCGCGCGTCAAATGGGTTGAAAACGTCTGCTTCATGGCCGAAGCCGAAAGCGGCCACGCGATGATCATGGATGGCTCGCCGGACATCGGCGGCCGCAACATGGGGCCGCGACCCATGGAATTGCTGCTGATGGGCGCCGGCGGCTGCACCTCGGTGGATGTGGTGATGATCATGCGGAAAAGCCGCCAGGACGTCACCGGCTGCGAGGTGGAGGTCAGCGCCGAACGGGCCACCGATCATCCCAAGGTGTTCACCAAGATCCACATGCACTTCACCGTGCGCGGCCGCAAGCTGAAACCGGAGATCGTCGAGCGGGCGATCAAGCTGTCGGCCGAAAAATACTGCTCGGCCAGCATCATCCTGGGCAAGACCGCCGAGATGACCCACGACTACGAAATCATCGAGGAACCATCCGGCACCGCCGAGTAGAGGCAGCCGTCCAGCCGGGCTGGCATCATTCCGCTTCCAGCCACTCCAGCGCCAGCGACGGGTCGTCGAACACGCGCAGCTCGGCGTCGACGAACAAGCGGTTGAGCCAGGAGATCCAGACCATCCATTCGTCATGCGTCACGACCGCGATCTTGCGGAAATCGTAGCGATGTTCGCGCGAGAAGCGGATCTCCTCCCACACCACATCCAGCGTGTAGCGCACCATGTCGCGCAAATCCAGCAACAGTTTGACGCCGCCCTCGAACTCGATGCTGTACTCGACGTGCTGCTCGAAATCGCGGTAGTCGGCCAGGGTGAATTCACCCATCACCGAAGCGGAAATCAGGTTGTCGCGGGTCGTGATGGCTATCATTGAGTCGTCCTTTCGTTGAGCCGCGCCGCCAGAATACCCGCCAGCACGGTAATAGAGATTCCAGTCCAAGCCATTATCGGCATTTCCACGCTGAAGATTAGAACATCCAGGAGGCTGGCAAACACCACGGTGCTGTAAGCGAAACTGGCCACCACCACGGTCTGGCCGGTGCGATAGGCGCGGGTCATCGCCAGTTGACCGAGCGTGGCGAACAAACCCAACGCCAGGATCAGCCAGACCTGATCCAGACTCTCCAGCTTGCGCCAACCGCCATCGACGCTGCTCAGCATGGCGGCGCCGATGCCGCAGACCAGCGCGAACCAGAACACCGTGCGCCATTCCGGCTCGTGCAAGCGCCCCAACTTGCGCACATGGATATAGGCAAACGCCGCCATCACCCCGGAAAACAGGCCGACCAGACCGGCCAGCAGATCGCCAGCCGGGGTTTGCCAAGGCCTGAGCAACAGCAACACGCCAGCGAAACCGAGAGCCACCGTGGCATATTGCGCGCGCCGCGGGCGCTCGCCGAGCTGCCAGGGCATCAGAAGCGCCAGGAACAACGGCGAGGTGTAGTTCAAGGTCATCGCCATCGCCAACGGCAGCCGAGTCAACGCGTAGAAAAACGTCGCCAGCGCCAGAAAACCGACCAAACCGCGACGCACCTGCAAACCGGTATGCGGCCCGAAAAACCGCATCCCGCCGCGCCAGCCCTGATGCAGGGAAATGCCGCCCAACAACAGCAGCAAGGCAACCAGCGAACGATAAAACACCATTTCGTGACTGGAGAACCAGTGCGCGCCGAGTTTGACGAACACCCCCATCAGCGCGAAACAGCCGCCGGCGAGCAACATCCACGCCGAGCCCATGTCAATCGCCGACGCGCGCCACGGCGTCCAGTTCCGGCGCCCGCGCCAGGCGAGCGGCCTGGTCGACGGTGGTCAGCGGCGGCAGCGATTCGCCGGCGGGCGCCACCCGCAACGCCTCGAACTTGCGCGCCGTGACCAACACCCGGGTTTCCAGCGATCCGGTGGCATCGTTATAGGCCTTGACCACCTGACCGAGATTCTTGCCGACGCTGTTCCAGTGGTCGCCCAGCTTGCTCAAGCGCTCGTAGAGCAGCGCGCCCAGCTCGCTGACCTGACGCGCGTTGTCGGTCAACGCCTCCTGCCGCCAGCCGTAGTAAACCGCCTTGAGCAAGGCCAGCAAGGTGGTAGGCGTCGCCAGGATCACTTTCTGCGCGCTGGCATATTCGATCAACTCCGGGTCCTGCTGCAGCGCGGCGCTGAAAAACGCCTCGCCGGGCAGAAACATCACCACGAATTCCGGCGCCGGCTCGAACTGCTCCCAATAACGCTTGCCGGCCAGTTGCTGGATATGCGTGCGCACATGCTGCACGAAGCGCGCCAGTGCGTGACCGCGCGCCGCCTCGTGTTCCGCTTCCACCGCTTCCAGATAGGCCGACACCGGCGCTTTCGAATCGAGCACCACCGTCTTGCCGCCGGGCAAACGCACCAGCATGTCCGGCCGACGCCCGTCGTCAGCGCTCTCCTGCTCGAAGAAATCGCAGTGTTCCAACATGCCGGCCAGTTCCACCACCCGCTTCAACTGCACCTCGCCCCAGCGACCACGCACCTCGGGACGGCGCAAGGCGCTGGCCAGACGACTGGTTTCCTGGCGCAGTTCGCGCTGCGCGCCGAACAGATTGCGCACCTGTTCGCTGAGCTGGCCATGGCTCTCGGCACGGGCCTGTTCCAGCGCCTGGGTCTGCCCGGCCAGCCGGGTCAGTTGCTCGGACAGCGGCTGCACCAAGCCCGCCACCGCCTGCTGCCGGGCGGCCAGATCGCCTTGCGCGGTGGCCTGGAATTGCGCCAGATTCTGCGTCGCCAGATCGAGAAACGCCTGGTTGTTGCGCGCCAGTGCTTGCGCCGACAAGGCGCTGAAGGCGTCCGCCAATTGTTTTTCGGCTGATGCCAACAATTGCGCGCGTTCATCGCCGTTGCGGCGTTCCTGTTGCAGGCGCGCCTCCAGGCCCGCCGCCTGTTCGCGCAAACGCGCCGACTCAGCCAGCCAGCGGCCGCGCTGCCAGAACAACATCAACACCCCGGCGGCCAACCCGGCCAGCGCGGCAAACAGCATTTCCATTCGAGACTCCTGATTTCAGCTCGATGATACCCGCCGATCAAGCGCATACACGGCTTGAACTCGCCGCCAACCTCAGTCAGGATGCACGACCTTTGCTCAAATCTGCCTACGTGTCCGAACACTACGATATCGTCATCCTCGGCGGCGGCCTCAATGGCGCCGCGCTGGCCAGCGCCCTGAAGCACGGGCCGCACAGCATCGCGCTGGTCGAGCCGCAGCCGCCCGCCCCGCTTGGCGCCGATTCGATCTGGGACAGCCGCATCTACGCCTACAGCCCGGGCAACGTCGAGTGGCTGAAAAGTCTTGGCGGCTGGCGCGACCCGGTGCGCGCGCAAGCCGTGCGGACCATGAAAATCCACGGCGATGCCGGCGGTCTATTGAGCTTCGACGCCATCGACGCCGGCTTGGCGGAACTAGCCTGGATCGCCGAGAACGGTCGGCTACAGACAGCGCTCTGGCAAACCTTGAGCGAGCAACCCAACCTGCGGCTGGTGCGGGCCCAAGCCAGCGCCGTGACCTGGGGACAAGAACCGCAGCCACGCCATCGGCTGCATCTGAGCGATGCTGGCAGCCTCACCGCCGACCTGCTGATCGGCGCCGATGGCGCGCTGTCCTGGCTGCGCGCGCAAGCCGGCATCGGCTTCGACGAGGAGGATTACCGGCACATCGGCGTGGTCGCCAATTTCGAAACCGCCTTGCCGCATCGCGGTCGCGCCTTCCAATGGTTCCGCGCCGACGGCGTGCTGGCCTATCTGCCGCTGCCGGGCCAGCGCATCTCGATGGTCTGGTCGACGCCGCCGCAACACGCCGCCGAGTTGCGCGCGCTGCCGATCACCGAACTGGCCCGACGGGTCGCGGC
>JAGUXX010000199.1 GCA_020061585.1 Betaproteobacteria bacterium
CACTCATTCCTTAATTGCAAAACTAGAGCAATTTGGCTACTTCTCGCTAAATGAAGTTCAACGAATTCTAGAAGCAGCTCTTATCAATAATCAGTTCGGCTGGATCATTGACGACACTGATGTCTACACATTTCTAAAGCGAGTGGCCGTACCACGAATGGGGGCGCTCACGGATATCGCGCAAATTGAACTACTCCAGAAAATGCTTGACAACAAGGCTTCTCAAGATAATTTTCTAACCCCACACTGAATTATCTGGTTCCTTGAATTAATAAACTAAGGAACGAGGCTCGCATTAAATCATACCAAGAAAAAATATTGTCAATTAAATTGATGATTTAAAGGGCCAGGCTCAGATTTTTCTGAGCCTGATTAATTTAAGACCCCAGTTTACGACTCACACTTGTCCGGAGCTTATATGCCCAAGAAACAAGTCACCTATCGCGCCGACATCATCCAGGCCATGACGCTCGGCATGGATGATACAGAAAATCAACTCGAAGATTCCTCTTATGCCTGGCGTTTTCTGGCCGAGGGCGATTCCTGGTTTACGATCGGCGCAATTCCTTCGTCGAATCTGCTTTATGAAATACGACTAAAGAAGCGGTCAGTGATTCTGAATCTGGGTTATCCCGGCGATACGATTTCCAACATTGCTCAGTTATCGGCGAATACAGAATTCTCGCGTCGGCTGGCGCATCCGAATTGGGTGTCGGACTGGGATGCGATTTTGATGAGCGGAGGCGGCAATGATTTGATCGATCGGGCTGCCGACATCATCCGCGAGCTTCCGACAGGCAGCAGCGGCACCAAGGTGGCGGACTACATCGACAGCGACAAACTGGTGGAATTTCAGGATGCGGTCAAAACGGGGTATCGCCAGATCATCGCGCTACGCGATTCAGCGCTCAGCCCGAGCAAAGGCAAGCCGATCATCGTGCATACCTACGATTACCCGACGCCGCGCCCGTCGCCGGCCCATTTTCTGATCGTGCCGATCACCAAGCCCTGGATGCATCCGGTGTTCGAGAAACGCAATGTGCCGAAGAACCTTCGCATCAAGATCGCGGCGCGGCTACTCGACAGCCTGGCCACGGCTTTGCTAGAGCTTGAACAAGAACTGCCGGCTTTCCATGTGGTGGACACGCGCAAATCACTGCTCCGCGCCGACATCGACGCCCGGGGCAACAGCGGCGACTGGTTGAATGAAATCCACCCCAACAGCGACGGCTACAGAAAGATCGCCGATTTGCTGGCGGACAAAATCCATCAGTTGCTGTGAGTCGCCCGGCAGCGATACAGAAGAAACAGCATGCGCAATCTCATCGTCTGTTGTGACGGCACCTGGAATACGCCGGATCAGAAGAAGGGCGGTCTGCCCATACCCACCAATGTGGTGAAGTTGTTCAACGCCTGCGTGGCGGATGACGCACAGCTGAAGTATTACCACCCCGGTGTCGGCACCGAGGGATCGGCGGTCAAGCGCATGATCGGCGGCGGCCTGGGTGTGGGCCTGGACAAGAACATCCTGAGCGCCTACCACTGGCTTTGCTCCCACTATCAGGCGGGCGACAACATTTTTCTGTTTGGCTTCAGCAGAGGGGCGTTCACCGCCCGCAGCCTGGGCGGCTTCATCTTGATCGCCGGCATGCTGGACTTGAATGGCCTGGATTCCCGCACGGCCTGGGAGCGGATCAGCTCGGCTTACATGGAGGGCTATCGGGAGAAAAAGTCGATCACGGATTTGCACGCCGATTGGCCGACGCAGGTGGACGAAAACGGCCAGCCGCCGGACATCCATTGCATAGGCGTGTGGGATACGGTGGGCGCCCGAGGCGTGCCGGACGACATGGTGCTGCTCGATCAACTCATCGACGACCCGCGCAAATACAGCTTCCATAACACTGACCTCAGCCCGCGCGTGCGCCATGCCTACCATGCCGTGGCGCTGGACGAGGTGCGCGCCAGTTTCGCGCCGACGTTGTGGACGCTGGCGCAACCACGCCCGGCAGGAAGCACCTTCGAGCAGCTCTGGTTTCCCGGAAATCACGGCGATGTGGGTGGCGGCCATGTGGAATGCGGCCTCTCCGACGGCGCGCTGGTCTGGATGTGCGAAAAGGCCGAAGCGCGGGGGCTGCGGCTGAACGCGCAGTTCATGAAGCAACCGAAACCGGATTTTCAGGCGGTGTTGCACGACGAAATCGACGGCATCTGGATGCTCATGCGCACCCTGCCCCGCGCCGTGCCCAGACTCTGCCCGGAAAACGTCGGCAGCGTCCTGCACGAATCTGCCTGGCAGCGGCATGAAGACCCGCCCATCAGCCAGGCCCCCTACCGACGCCACGTTGCCATCGATGCCGGACAATCATGGCAGGGCAGCATCTACGCCCGGGATCATTGGAATGACACCGGCCTCTGGCTGGAAGCCGGTGTGACTTACCAGTTCACCTCAACCGGGGAATGGATCGATCTGTTCAACCGTTCCGGCCCGGAAGGCATGGACGACGGCACATTCCAGATGGGCGAACTGCTGTACAAAATGGGTGATCTGATCGCCCTCGGCGAAGAAGCCTTCAAACGCATCACCGGCAAACAGGAGTCCGACTGGTGGGCCACCCGGCGTTTCGAGTCGGCTGCCTGGTTTGCCCTGGTCGGCATGATCGCCAACCAGCCCAATGCCGATGGCGGCGGCACGCCGATCAGCGGCGAGATCTTCACGATAGGCGCGGGCGTAACGTACACGCCGAAGGATTCGGGATACCTGTACTGCTATGCCAACGATGCCTGGCGTTTCTATCGCAACAATCGGGGCAGCGTGATGCTCACTGTTGAGCGATCCTGAATTTCACATCCCTCTGTTCATTTGGCAAAGTCTGAGGACCAGAGTCGGAAAAACCCAGGTGAACGCCCCGCCGCTTGGCTGCGCCTGTTCGACAGCGCAGTGGCCGACGTATTTTTTCTTCGTGCCATGGTTTGGCTAATGTACATTTAAAATGTCGTCATTCTGTACATTTCGAGGTTGTCATGCGGCAAGCCACCTTCACTGAAATACGTAACCAGGCGAAACAGTTTTTTGATGCGGTTGAGGCGGGCGAGACCGTGCGTGTGTTGCGCAATGGCAAGCCCATCGCTGATATTGTGCCCATCATCGCCAACCTGCCTTCCTGGAAAAGACGCAAGGCGCAACCCTTGGTGCTGGACGGGGTTGAGGCTAGCCGGTTGATTCTTGAAGAGCGCGAAGCGGGTTTGTGACAACGGGTTTGTGACAACGGGTTTGTGACAATTAACACCCATGCTCGTATTTTTCGACACATCCGCCTTCGTCAAGCGCTACATCAGCGAAACCGGAACCGACAGCGTTTTGGCCTGGTGCGATCAGGCAACTGAAATCGGCTTGTCCGGCATCGTGCTGCCGGAGATGATTTCGGCGTTTCGCCGCTTGCATAGGGAAGCCAGAATCACCGACACGCAATATCGGCAACTGAAGTCCTTGCTGCTGGCAGATATCGAGGACGCCGTCCTATGTGACTTGACTCCAAGCGTCTTGGGACATGCGATATCAAGTCTCGAAACCAATGTGCTGCGCGGCATGGATGCCATACACATCGGCAGTGCTGTGGCCCTGCAAGCCGATGTGTTTATATCCGCCGACAAGCGGCAACGCGATGCCGCCGTCCGCGCCGGCTTGCGAGTCGAGGCTGTGTGATTGGCGTTGCTCCCCGGTAAGCAATATTTCCTGTCATCGGAGCAAAGCATTTCCGAAAGCGGATGCAAAAAGGCGGCGCTGCCCCTTCCCATGCAAGGTGCGCGCGCGGGTGATGGGGTCCGACCTCCACACCATCGAAATCGGCATTGCCGCCGTGCCGCCCGCGCAGACCGTGAATGAGCCCGTAACGCCAACCAAGAAAGCTTCTAATAAGGCGAAGGCAACAGCCGTCCCGCCACTCGGCAAAGCCGATACCGCCGGCGACCCCAAGCCGCCCGCGAAGCGCAAGGCAGCCAAACCCGCCTTGACCAAGAAAGCCTCGCCGCCAGTCGTGCCCGACACACCGGCAAAGCGGAAAATGAAATCGGAGCCTGTCTGACGGCGCGCGGGTCTGGATGTGCGAAAGGGCCGAAGCGCGGAGGCCGCAGCCCGTGCTTTGTTCGAAGCACACCGCTATCATCTCGACCGATGAGAGATACGAAACTATCCGTATTGCACAAGGCGCGCGAGCATTTGGCCGACCTGTTGGGTATTCAGCAACGCGTCAGTCATCGTGAAATCCTGGTTTCCGCGATCACCGCCGCTTTGGCCATGGCGGCGGTTTATGTGATCAGCCATGCCGTGCTGGGCGAATCGGACGCGCCACTGATGATCGCTTCCATGGGCTCATCCGCGATACTGGTTTTTGCCGTGCCGCACGGCGCCTTTTCGCAACCCTGGGCCGTCCTGGGGGGGCATGGGGTTTCCGCCTTGGTGGGGGTGCTCAGCGCCATGTACATCCCGTCCACGGAACTGGCCTGCGCGGTCGCGGTTGGCGCCAGCATCGTCGCCTCTTTGCTGTTGCGCTGCCTGCACCCGTCTGGCGGCGGCACCGCGCTGGTTCCGGTATTGGGTGGCGAAACCGTACAGGCGCTCGGATTCTCGTTTGTAGTGGTACCCGTGCTGATCAACGCGGCCATCCTGATCCTGCTCGGCGTCCTGCTCAACGCGATGTTTCACTGGCGCCGCTATCCGGCCGCCCTGGGCCGCTCAGGTCGCGAGGAAGCTGTTCCGCCAGCCATGAACAGAATTGAGCATGACGACCTGAAGCATGCCCTGGAGGGTCTTGAAACCAGTGTGGAAATCACCGAGAGCGACTTGAGTCTGCTGCTCAACCGGGCGGTCGAGCATGCGCTGCGCGACAAGGTCGGTCCGGATGACATCCATCCGGGAGGCAGATATTCCAACACCTGGTTCGGTCCGGAAGCGGAAATTCGCGCGGTGTTGAGCGTTGAGGCCGCCACCGATACGGTGCGCGTGCGCTATCAACGCATGCCGGCTGGCGAACCGCAAGAAGCAACCTTGACTGATTTTGCGCACTGGGCACGTCGCAAAATTGGGTAGCTTCGAGCGTAGAGCGCATAGGAGCCTGTCGGACTTTGGAAACGTCGGCTGCAAATCGACCGCAGCGGATCATTTTTCACCGGCTTCTTGCCCCATGGAACAACCATGCGGCGGCGAATCCGGCAAAAAATGCTCTCGCTGGGGCCGATTTTCGCTATCGACGACCAAAGTCCGACAGGCTCCTAGTGTGGTGTTGCACGCTTGCCGGCGCAAATAAAACGGATGGATTTTTCCGCCAGGCTAGGCGCGGACCCGCCGCCGTATGGGGTATACGGCAAGGG
>JAGUXX010000282.1 GCA_020061585.1 Betaproteobacteria bacterium
CTGGTCGTGGCGTGGCGACATGGCAACGCCGGAACTGGCGATGCGGGCGGCGCTGGCGGATTGTGGCGGCTATGCGCGGCGGCCTTGTCTGGCCTATGCATTGGATGACCGGATCGTGTTCGAGCCGCGCGTCTGGGCTCAAGCCTGGCGGCCTTATCCGAGCGCCGCCCAGGCCGGATCGGCGTCGATCGGCGTCAAACCGGGCCAGCGTTTTCCGGATCTGTCCTGGCGTGATGCCGGGGGGCGTGAACGCAAGG
The DNA here is from genome assembly GCA_020061585.1 of Betaproteobacteria bacterium. GTDB lineage: Bacteria > Pseudomonadota > Gammaproteobacteria > Burkholderiales > Thiobacillaceae > PFJX01. Next base: position 258 of record JAGUXX010000282.1, read on the forward strand.
TATCCGGCTATCGCGGACGTATCCTGATCCTGCATTTCTGGGGTTCATGGTGCCCGCCATGTCGCCACGAAATGCCTGATCTGCACACGTTGTACGCGCGCCTGCAAGCCGATTCGAACTTCCGCTTCGTGTTTCTGCCGGTGCGCGAGCCGACGGCCCAATCCAGAGCCTGGCTGCGCGATCAAGGTCTCGATCTGCCGCTAGCCGATGCCGGCGGGGGCAAGCAGGGTTTGTTCCGGCTGAGTGATGGCCGCCAAGTCGCGGATCGCGATCTGGCGCGCGCGTTTCCCACCAGCTATGTTCTCGACCGCAACGGCATCGTGCTGTTCACGCAGGTCGGCCCGGTGGCGGACTGGGTTGCGCTGGAACCCTTGCTGCGCGACGCGGCGGGTGCCCGCGACTGAGGCTATGCCGGGCAGGCGCGGAAAATCCTTTCAGTGTTCCGACAGGCGCGCCATCACTTCGGTTTCGAAGTGGCTGGCCTTGGCGGTGGAGGCCACGGCGGCGATGACTTTCTTGCTGGCGGCGACGGCAACGGCGAAGTCGCCGCGGTTATGCGCGTCGTTCAGCTTGGCGTAGATCGGCGACTTGTCGCCGACCAGGTTGCCGACGATGTCCAGCGCGTGCGCCTTGGCCGATTCGATGCCGTTCATCCGCGCCGGATTCGGGTTCGGGCTGGATGGTGGCAGGTGATCCGTTTCCGGCAGGTTGAGGATGCTCAGCACGGCCTGCTCGAATGACTTGGCCTGATTCGAAGAGGCTACCGCCGCCAGGATCTTGCGGCTGCTGGCGACGGCCTGCGTGAACGATTCGACATCCTCCGCCCGACTGATCTTGCTATAGGCCGGCGAGCGTTCGCCAACCAGCGTAGTCAGTATGCCCAAGGCGTATTGCCGGGCGGCTTCCAGACGCGATTGGCCGAGCAGGTGCAAGGCGTCGCTGATTTCGATCCGGCTGCTGGGCATGCCGCCGCGTTTGACCTGACCGATGTAGCCTTCCTGCCAGAGCAGTTCGAGTATCGCCGGCAGTTCTTGGCAGGCCGGCAATTTGTCGCGGAGTTCCTGGACGCTGATCGCGTCGTTGATCAGAAACAGCACCTGGCGTTGGCGCTGTTTTAACAGGTGTTGCGTACCCAGCAACTCCTCCCGGCCCTTTTCGGTGCGGGAAAACATCAGATGGTCATCCATTTCGACTCCTCGTGTGCTTGCCGCGTGCATGGCCGCGGCATTATTGATTGGATTGCACATCATCCAGGGCAAGACGGCGCGCCTGGATGTCGTCGAGTGTAACCATTCGGCAAGGTCTGTTTTCCAGTACGTATGTACTGGATAGGCTGTCTGCATCCGCCGGAACAAATGCGCATAGCCGCGACTGATCGCCAGAATTTCCGGATGCTCGCGCAACGTCAGCGTAGCGGCCGGGCAGATGAGCGAGTCTCTGCAAGCATTGACGTCAAGCGCCTTCCGCCCTAGTCTAATAGAACGATCGTTCGACAAAGACAGCCATGCCCTCTGACTTCGACTCCCTCACCCGACTCCAGGATTACTACGCCACGTACGGTGTCTTGCCGTCCTATGCGCGCATCGGCGAACTGGTCGGCCTGCGTTCCAAATCCTCGGTTTCGGCGTTGATCGACCGTCTGGCCGAAGCCGGTCTGGTCCAGCGCACGCCGGACCGCCGATTGGCCCCCGGCGAAGATTTCTTTGCCCGAGCGGTGGTCGATACGGTGCGCGCCGGCCTGCCGCGGGCGGCCAACGACACCGGCCAGGACAGCATTGCCATCGACCGCTATCTGGTGCGCCAACCCAGCCGCAGCGTGCTGCTCAGTGTGCGCGGCGATTCGATGCAGGATGCCGGCTTGCTGGAAGGCGACAATCTGGTGGTGGATCGCGGCGCGCCGGCGCGGGTCGGCGACATCGTCGTGGCCATCGTCGACAACCAGTTCACCGTCAAATATCTGGCGCAGGACGCGCGCGGTTTCTATCTCAAGCCGGGTAACATCGCCTATGCGCCGATCCGTCCGCAAGGCCAACTGGAAATCTACGGCGTGGTCACCGGCAGTTTCCGGCGCTATTGACAGACCATGCGATCGATCATGCCGCATCGCGACTTCCTCCTTCCCGCCGCCGCGCCCGCGCGCCAGCCGCTGCGGCTGTTCGCCAGCCGCATTGCGGCCGGCTTTCCGTCGCCGGCGGACGATTACGTCGAAGCCCGCCTCGATCTCAACGAACTGCTGATTCAGCGCCAGGAAGCCACCTACTTTCTGCGGGTCAAAGGCGATTCGATGCAGGGCGCCGGCATTCATCCCGGTGATCTGATCGTCGTCGATCGTTCCATCGAGGCGCAAGACGGCAGCGTCGTGGTCGCCGAAGTCGATGGCGCGCTGACCATCAAGCGGCTGCGTCTGGGTGACGGCGCCCCGGAATTGCATCCGGACAACTCGGCGTATCCGGTAATTCGCTTCAAGGAGGGCCAGGAACTGCGCATCTGGGGCGTGGTGACCAGTTCCGTGCATACGGTGCGCTGAATGCCGTTCACCGTCATTTCCTGGACCCCGGCGTTCGCCGGGGTGACGGCTCAATGAGCGTTTCCTCAATACTGACCTCTGCCATGTACGCGCTGATCGACGGCAACAATTTCTACGTCTCTTGCGAACGGGTGTTCAACCCGGCGCTGGCGCGCACGCCGATGGTGGTGCTGTCCAACAACGACGGCTGCGTGGTGGCGCGCAGCAACGAGGTGAAGGCGCTAGGGGTGAAGATGGGCGTGCCCTGGTATCAGATTCGCGAACTGGCGGAACAGCACGGCATCCGGGCGTTTTCCAGCAACTACAGCCTGTACGCCGACATGAGCAACCGCATGATGCAGGTACTCGCCAGCTATTCACCGGCACAGGAGGTGTATTCCATCGACGAGTGTTTTCTCGGCCTGGAGGGCTTCGCGCGGCGCGATCTGGCCGCCTACGCGCAACGCATGCGCCAGCAGGTGCGGCAGTGGGTGGGCATTCCGGTCTGCGTCGGCATCGCCGAAACCAAGACGCTGGCGAAACTGGCCAACCATTGCGCCAAGAAGAATCTGGCCGGACAGGATGGCGTTTGCGATCTGACCCGGCTGGATGCGGCGGAACGTGCCCGCGTCTTCGCCGCGTTGCCGGTCAACGAAGTCTGGGGCGTCGGCCGCCGGTTGACCGAACAGCTCGGCCAGCGCGGCATTCGGACGGTGGAAGACTTGCGTCAGGCCGACGCTGAAACGCTGCGTCAGGCCTTCTCTGTGGTGCTCGAACGCACGGTGCGCGAACTCAACGGTGTGTCCTGTCTGAGCCTGGAAGCAGTGGCGCCGAACAAGCAGCAGATCATCTCGTCGCGCTCGTTCGGCGCTTATGTCTACGACCTGCCCAGCCTGGCCGAAGCGGTGGCGCTGTATGTCGGCCGGGCGGCGGAGAAACTGCGCCGGCAAGGCTCGCTGGCCGGCATGCTACAGGTCTACATCCGCACCAATCCGTTCAAGGACAACGCGCCGCAATACCAGCGCAGCCTGAGCATTCCGCTGCCGGACGCGACCGACGACACGCCGCGCCTGATCCGCGCCGCGCATTGGGGTCTGCGCCGCATCTACAAGCCCGGGTTCGCCTACCAGAAAGCCGGCATCGCCTTGCTTGATCTGCGCCCGCGCGGGCAAGCGCAGATGGGCCTGTTCGCCAATCCGGAAGATCGCGGCGCGCTGATGCGGGTGATGGACCAGATCAACGCCACCTACGGCAGCGGCACCCTGCGCTCGGCGGCGGAGGGCATGCGGCAGGGCTGGCGCATGAAGCGCGAACGCAAATCGCCGGCCTACACCACGCAGTGGGATGAATTGCTGGAAGTGGGTTGAGGCGTGTTGTGCACAGAGCTACTGCCGGTTCAATCGCCGCAGCCGCGCCAGCAGTCTGCGCGCCAGATCGCCGAAGATTTCGGTCTGCGTCGGATGCGGGAAGATGGCTTGCGCAACCTGGGTCAGCGTCATGCCGCCGGTCACCATCATCACCGCCGCGCCGATCAGCGTGTCGGTATGGTCGGCCAGGAAATGCGCGCCGATGATGCGGCCGCTGGCCTGGTCGGCGACCAGCTTGATCATGCCCTGGGTTTCCAGGGTGATCATGGCTTTGGCATCGATGCCCATCGGCATTTTGGCTTCCACCGCGTCGATGCCCTTGGCTTTCGCCTGAGCCACCGAGAGGCCGACGAAACCGGCTTGCGGGCGGCTGAAGGTGACGCCGCAATCGAGTTCCGGGTGATATTCCCGGGTTTTGCCGAGCAGGTTGTGCGCCGCCACGCGGCCTTGCGCCGCCGCCGTATGCGCCAGCATGTAGCCGCCGATGACATCGCCGACCGCGTAGATATGCGGCACGTTGGTTCGGCAACCGGCATCGACCTTGATCGCCGCGCCGTCGAGTTCGACGCCGGCCGCCGCCGGATTCAGCCGGGCGGTATTCGGACGCTTGCCGGTGGCGATCAGCACGTAGTCGCACAGATATACGCTCGGATTGCCGGCGGCATCGCTGTATTTGATGCGCATGCTGTCCGGCTGGCCGGAGACTTCATGTATCGTCGCACCGGTGACGATGGGAAATTCGCCGGCCAGTAGCGTGCCGAGTTGTTTGGCGATGTCGGCCTCGATCTCGCCCAGGATGCGCTCCTTGGCTTCCAGCATGCGTACTTCGGCGCCGAAGTCGCTCCAGATCTGCGCCATTTCGACGCCGATCACGCCGCCGCCGATGATGCCCAGGCGACGCGGCGGCGCCGGCAGCGACCAGATCGTGTCGGAGGTCAGCACGCCGCCGCTGGCGATCGCTTCGCGGGCGCCGGGGATCGGTGGCACGAACGGCGGCGCGCCGGTGGAAATCACCGCCGCGCCGAAGCTCAGCGTCGATTCGCCGCCATCCGGACCGAGGATCTTCAAGGTGTGCGCGTCGATGAACGAAGCGAAGCCGTGGCGCACATCGATCTTGATCCCCTTGTCGGCCTTCAGCGCCAGTTCGCCGCGGGTTTGCAGGATGCCCTTGCGGTGCGCTTCCAGGGTCTGCCAGTCCAGGCTAGGAGACTGCGTGCCGATCACGCCCTTGTCCGAATCGTTGGCGCGGTCGCGGATCACATCGGCGGCATGTCGCCAGGCTTTCGACGGTATGCAGCCACGCCACAGGCATTCTCCACCGGGCAGCGGCGCGTTGTTGATCATCACCACCTTGATGCCGTGGTCGGCCAGATCGCGCGCGCAATCTTCACCGCCGGGGCCGCCGCCGATGATGGCGACCTGGGTGTCCCAATGGCCTTGCGGGATGGGTGAGGTGGTGGTGGCGGTCAAACTGTCCATGCGGCGCTCCTGAGCAGGGTTGAAGTTTCGATGATTATCCCGGGGGTTGAGTCAGGGAAGGAGCAGCTGGTTGACGGGAGCGCTCCGAGCGGAAATTTGACGCCAACTATTTGGTGGGCGTGTTGCACGTTGGCGTGCACTTCTTTCTTGCTGGCGTGGCATAGCCGTGTTCACACCGCCATCAACTCCGGTGCTCGCTCCACAACAGGTGCCGGACGTTGTTCCGCCATCCAGAGGTCGTAGTCCATTTGCAGACCCAGCCACAATTCGGCGCGACCGCCTCGGTCCGGGCCCAGCCAGGCTTCTATGCGGCGCGCCATTTCCGGGGAAATGCCGGCATGACCGTTCAGGATGCGGGACAAGGCGGTGCGGGTAATGCCCAATTGCCGCGCAGCGTCGGTGACCGTCAGTCCCAGTGCGGGCAGGATGTCTTCGCGCAGGGTTTCGCCGGGGTGGGGGGGATTGAACATGCGTCCCATCGTGTTCTCCTAGTGGTAGTCCTGGTAATCGACCAGGATTGCGTCTTCACCTTCGAATCCGAAGGTCAGCCGCCAATTGCCATTGACCCAGACCGACCAGTGGCCGTTCAAGTCGCCTGACAGTGCGTGCAGTCGCCAGCCTGGCACATTCATGTCATCCGGTCGTTTCGCCCGATCCAGATGCTTCAGTTGGCGTGCGAGGCGGGCAGCGTGGCAGGGTTGTATCCCAGCTTTCGAGCCTGTTTCGTAATAGGATTTGATGCCCCGATGTCTGAAGCTCTTGATCATGCGTGTAGTGTAGCTTAACGGATTGGGTTGGGCCTGTGATAAACGACAAGGTCCGCCGACTTCCCTCATTCCCTGTCAACTTGGCGCGTGAAAAAATCCAGCAGTCTTCGCGGCAGCCAGTTCGAAGCGCCGGGAAACGGCGCGGTGACGAAGCCGACATGGCCGCCGGTTCGCGGGAAATCGAGCGTGACCCAGGGCGAAACCTGGTCTGTCGCTGGCAGTGTGTCGCCCGGCATGAACGGATCGTTCCGGGCATTGATGATCAGCGTCGGCAGGGCGATGGCGATCAGGCCGGGTTTGCTGGCCGCGCGCGACCAATAATCGTCGGCGTCGCGATAGCCATGCAGCGGCGCGGTGACCAGCGTGTCGAAGCCCTTGATGGTGACGGTTTTGACCAATGCCTGGCGGTCGTAGAGGCCGGGAAAAAGTTCGAGCTTGGCCAGCGCCTTGGCCTTCAGGGTTTTCAGGAAACGCGCCGTGTACACCCGGCAGAAACCTTGATCCAGCGCCGCGCCGGCCGCCGGCAGGTCGAGCGGCGCGGAAACGGCGGCGGCCGAATGCAACACCTTGCGCGCGGCATCGCCCTGTTCGCCCAGCCATTTGAGCAAGGCGTTGCCGCCCAGCGAAACGCCTGTCGCATGCAGCGGCGCGGTGGCGGCAAGCGTCTTCAAGCGGCGCAGGATCGCATCGATTTCGGCGCTGTCGCCCGAGTGATAGGCGCGCGGCAGGCGGTTCGGCTCGCCGGAACAACCACGAAAATGCGGCACAACGCCACGCCAGCCACGCTGTCGGACCGCCGCCATCAGATGCAGGGCGTAGGCGCTGCGTGAATCGCCTTCCAGACCGTGAAACAGCGCCACCAGCGGCGCATCGGCGGGGCCGTCTAGCCAGTCCAGATCAAGAAAATCACCATCCGGCAGCTCCCAGCGCTCGCGCCGGTATGCCACCTCCGGCGTGCCGATCAGCGCGCCCCAAATGGTTTGCGGATTGCCGCCCGGCAGCCAGAACGGGGCTTGGTAGGGTTCGGCGGGAGGTTCGGCCATACCCGAAGCGGCTTACTTTTTCCTCGGCGGCAGCAGGTCGGTGATCGTGCCTTCGGCCATCTCGGCGGCGAAGCAGATGGTTTCGGACAAGGTCGGGTGGGCGTGGATGGTCAGGCCGATGTCTTCCGCCGTGGCGCCCATTTCTATCGCCAGCACCGCTTCCGCCAACAATTCGCCGGCATTGATGCCGACCAGTCCGGCGCCGATGACGCGGCCGGACTCCTTGTCCATGATCAGCTTGGTCATGCCCTCGGTGCGGGCGATGGATAGTGCCCGGCCGCTGGCGGCCCAGGGGAAGGCGCCTTTTTCATAGGCGATGCCCTTGGCCTTGGCTTCGGTTTCGGTGACGCCGACCCAGGCGACTTCCGGATCGGTGTAGGCGACCGACGGAATGACCAGCGCCTGGAATTCAACCTTGTGTCCGGCGATGACTTCGGCGGCGACCTTGCCTTCATGCACCGCCTTGTGCGCCAGCATCGGCTGGCCGACGATGTCGCCGATGGCGAAGATGTGCGGCACATTGGTGCGCATCTGCTTGTCGACCGCGATGAAGCCGCGCTCGTCCACCGCAACGCCAGCCGCTTCCGCGCCGATGGTTTTGCCGTTGGGACGTCGGCCGATGGCGACCAGTACCCGGTCGAACACTTCGCTGCTGTTGGCTTCGCCAGCTTTCAGCGTGACGTGGATGCCGTCTTTCTTGGCTTCCATGCCGGTGACTCCGGTATTGAGCAAAATTTTCTCGAAACGCTTTTCCATGCGCTTGGCCAGCGGTCGCACCAGATCGGCATCGCAGCCGGGAATCAGTTGTCCGCCGAGTTCGACGACGCTGACCTTGCTGCCCAGCGCGTCATACACGGTGCCCATTTCCAGGCCGATGATGCCGCCGCCGATAACCAGCAGGCGTTTCGGGATATCGGCCAGCGCCAGCGCGCCGGTGCTGTCCATGACTCGCGGATCGTCCGGCTGGAACGGCAGTTTGATGACCTGCGAGCCGGCGGCGATGATGGCGTTGTCGAAGCTGATGGTTTTCAGCGCGCCATCCGCGCCACTGACTTGCAGGCTGTTGGGTCCGCTGAATTGCGCCACGCCGTGCACGACCGTGACCTTGCGCTGCTTGGCCAGTTGCGCCAGACCGCCGGTCAGTTTGCCGACCACGTCGTTGGCCTTCCAGGCGCGCAGCTTGTCCAGATCGACCTTGGGCTTGCCGAAGCTGAGTCCATGTTCGGCGCTTTCTTCGGCTTCGGTGATCAGCTTGGCGGTGTGCAGCAGGGCTTTCGACGGGATGCAGCCGACATTCAGGCAGACCCCGCCCAAGTCGGGATAGCGTTCCACCAGCACCACTTGCAGGCCGAGATCGGCGGCGCGGAAGGCGGCGGTGTAGCCGCCGGGACCGGCGCCGAGCACGACGACCTGGGCGTGCAGATCGGCGGCGGGCAGGGGGCTTGCGGTGTTGACCGGCGCGGCAATCGGAGCGGCGGCTACCGGCGCGGTCGCAGCGGCAAGTGGTGCTGTCTGCGCGACGGCTTCGCCAGCTGGGCTGAGCAGTAAAATCGGCGTACCTTCCGACACCTTGTCGCCGACCTTGACCAGCAGTTTTTTCACGACGCCGGCTTGCGGGCAGGGGATGTCCATCGCCGATTTGTCCGATTCGACGGTGATCAGCGCCGCGTCCTTGGCGAGCGTGTCGCCGACGTTGACCAGAATTTCAATGACGGCGACGTCTTTGAAACCGCCGATGTCGGGGACTTTGATTTCGATGCTTTGGCTCATGGTGCTATCTCGAATGGGGTGGAGTTCGATCCGGGCGAAACAGAAATTTGCTTCATTCGTCACCCCGGCGAAGGCCGGGGTCCAGTCAGTCGTCGATCTGGATTCCGGCCTGCGCCGGAATGACGGCAAAGGGAATCACAACAGCAGCCGCCGCACATCCGACAACATCAACCGCAGATGGCTGGTGAAGCGAGCGCCATCGGCGCCGTCGATGACGCGATGGTCGTAGGACAGCGACAACGGCAGCATCAAGCGCGGTTCGAAGGTCTTCGTGGCCTTGTTCCACACCGGTTTCCAGTCGGCGCGCGACAGGCCGAGGATGGCGACTTCCGGGCAGTTGATGATCGGCGTGAACATGGTGCCGCCTATGCCGCCCAGGCTGGAGATGGTGAAGCAGCCGCCCTGCATGGCGTCGACCTTGAGCTTGCGTTCGCGCGCCAGCTCGGACATTTCGGCCAGTTCACGGGCGATCTCCATGACGTCCTTCTTGTTGACGTCGCGGATTACCGGCACCACCAGTCCGTCCGGCGTATCGCAGGCGAAGCCGACATGGAAATATTTCTTCAGCAGCAGGTTTTCGCCGTCGGCGGAGAGCGAGGCATTGAAGGTCGGGTAGGTGCGCAGCGCGTTGACCACCGCTTTCATCAGGAACGCCAGCAGGGTCAGCTTGACGCCGCGCTTGGCGGCTTCGTCCAGCATCGACTTGCGGAAGTCTTCCAGATCGGTGATGTCGGCCTCGTCGAACTGCGTGACATGCGGCGCGCTGACCCAGTTGCGGTGCAGGTTGGCGCCGGACAGCTTCTTGATGCGCGGCAGCGCTTGCCGTTCGACTTCACCGAATTTGGCGAAGTCGATGATCGGCGCCGGCGGGAAGCCCAGGCCGATGGCTTCGCCGGTGGGCTTGGCCAGTTCCGCCTTGATCCAGTTCTGCACGTCTTCCTTGAGGATGCGGCCGCGTGGACCGCTGCCTTTGATCTGGTCCAGGTTGGCGCCCAGCTCACGCGCGAAGCGTCGCACCGACGGGCTGGCGTGGGCCGGTTTGCCGTCGACGAATTCGGCATGCGCGGCGACCGGGTCGGGACGGTGCTTGGGCGGGATGTGGGCGGGGACTTCCGGCGCCGGATGGCTGGGCGGCGGCACGGCGGCAACTTCGCTGCTGGCTCCCGTCACTGGCGGTTGTGTAAACGATTTGACCACCGGCGCGCTGCTGCTTGCCGTTGCTTCGCCGGAGGTATCCAGCATCAACACCAGGGAGCCGGCCGACACCTTGTCGCCGACCTTGATCTTGAGTTCCTTGACGATGCCGCCGAACGGGGCGGGGATATCCATCGCCGCCTTGTCGGATTCCACCGTCATCAGGGAGGTGTCGGTGGCGATGCTGTCGCCGACATTGACCATGATTTCGATGACTTCGACATCCTTGAAACTGCCGATATCGGGGACGACCACTTCTTTGATGCTCATGTCGTCGCCTCCTTAAACGTTGACCGGATTCGGCCGGTCGGCGTCGATGCCGTATTTCTTGATCGCTTCGGCGGCTTTCGCCACCGGCAATACGCCGTCGTCGGCCAAGGCTTTCAGCGCCGCGAGCACGACAAAATAGCGATCGACCTCGAAGAACTTGCGCAGCGCCTCGCGCGAGTCGGAGCGGCCGAAACCGTCGGTGCCGAGCGTCACGAAGCGACGCTTCACATATGGCCGAATCTGGTCCGGGAAGGCGCGCATGTAGTCGGTGGAGGCGATGATCGGGCCTTCCGTGGCGTCCAGACATTGCTCGACGTAGCTGGATTTCTGCGGCGCATCCGGATGCAACAGATTCCAGCGATGCGTGTCCTGCGCTTCGCGACGCAGTTCGTTGAAGCTGGTCGCGCTCCAGACATCGGCGGCGATACCCCAGTCGGCTTCCAGCAGTTCGGCGGCGGCGATGACTTCGCGCAGGATGGTGCCGGAACCCATGAGCTGAACGCGTGGCAAGGTTTTTTTCCTTGCCCCTTGTCCCTTGCCCCTTGCCCCTTCACTCAACCGGTACAAGCCCTTCAGGATGCCGGCCTCGGCGCCCTTCGGCAGGCTCGGGTGGCTGTAGTTCTCGTTCATCACCGTCAGGTAATAGAACACGTCTTCCTGTTCCTGGAACATCCGGCGCATGCCGTCCTGCATGATCACCGCGAGTTCGTAATGGAAGGTCGGGTCGTAACTGACGCAGTTGGGGATCATCGCCGCTTGCAGATGGCTGTGGCCGTCCTCGTGTTGCAGACCTTCGCCGTTCAACGTGGTGCGGCCGGCGGTGCCGCCCAACAGGAAGCCGCGCGCGCGCGAATCGCCGGCGGCCCAGGCCAGATCGCCGATGCGCTGGAAGCCGAACATCGAGTAGTAGATGTAGAACGGAATCATCTGCACGTTGTTGGTGCTGTATGACGTCGCGGCGGCGAGCCAGGACGAGAACGCGCCGGCTTCGTTGATGCCTTCCTCCAGAATCTGACCGCCCTTGTCCTCGCGGTAGTACATGACCTGATCGGAATCGACCGGCTCGTACAACTGGCCGACCGAGGAATAAATGCCGACCGTGCGGAACAGGCCTTCCATGCCGAAGGTACGCGCCTCGTCGGGGATGATCGGCACGATGTGACGGCCCAGCGTCTTGTCGCGCAGCAACGTGGTGAGCAGCCGCACGAAGGCCATGGTGGTGGATATTTCGCGCTCGCCGGTGGCTTCCAGCATCGCCTGGAATGCCGATAGCGGCGGTGCTTCCAGCGCGGCCGCCTGATTGTGGCGGGTCGGCACATAACCGCCCAACGCGGCGCGGCGGGCATGCAGATATTTCATCTCCGGGCTGTCTTCCGCCGGCTTGTAGAACGGTAGATGTTCGAGCTGATCGTCGCCGATGGGGATTTGGAAGCGATCGCGGAAGGCGCGCAAATCATCCATCGCCATCTTCTTGGCCTGGTGGGTCGGATTCTGCGCCTCGCCGGAGGCGCCCATGCCGTAACCCTTGACGGTCTTGGCCAGGATCACCGTCGGTTGGCCGGTGTGCTTCACCGCCGCCGCGTAGGCGGCGTAGACCTTGTGCGGATCATGGCCGCCGCGATTCAGCCGCCAGATGTCGTTGTCCGACATGGCCGCGACCATTTCCTTCAGTTCCGGGTATTTGCCGAAAAAGTTTTCGCGCGTGTAGGCGCCACCCTTGGCCTTGAAGTTCTGGTATTCGCCGTCGACGCATTCCTCCATGCGCTGGCGCAGAAGTCCTTTGCTGTCCATCGCCAGCAGCGGATCCCAGTACGAGCCCCAGATCACTTTCAGCACGTTCCAGCCGGCGCCGCGAAAGGCCGCTTCCAGTTCCTGGATGATCTTGCCGTTGCCGCGCACCGGGCCGTCGAGTCGTTGCAGATTGCAGTTGATGACGAAGATCAGGTTGTCGAGTTTTTCACGCGAAGCCAGGGTGATGGCGCCCAGGGTTTCCGGCTCGTCGGTTTCGCCGTCGCCGAGGAAGGCCCAGACATGGCGGCCGGTGGTATCGGCGATGCCGCGATCGTTGAGATATTTCAGGAATCGCGCCTGATAGATCGCGGTGATCGGGCCAAGGCCCATCGACACCGTCGGAAACTGCCAGAAATCCGGCATCAACCAGGGATGCGGATAGGAGGGAATGCCGTCGCCACCGGTTTCCTGGCGGAAATTGCCGAATTGTTCTTCGCTGATGCGCCCCTCGATGAAGGCGCGAGCGTAAATGCCGGGCGAGGCGTGACCCTGGAAATACACCAGATCGCCGCCGTGCTCGGGCGTCTGGGCCTTGAAGAAATGATTGAAACCGACGTCATACAAGGTCGCCGACGACTGGAAGCTGGCGATATGGCCGCCGACACCGGGCGCCTTCTCGTTGGCGCGCATCACGCAGGCCACGGCGTTCCAGCGGATCAGCGCCTTGATGCGGCCTTCCATGGCGACGTCGCCGGCATGTTTTTCCTGCCTGTGCACCGGGATGGTATTCACATAGGCGGTGGTGGCGTTGTAAGGCAGATAAGCGCCAGAGCGACGCGCCTTGTCGATCAGTTTTTCCAGCAGGAAATGGGCGCGTTCGACGCCTTCTTCTTCAATCACCGCGGCCAGAGCGTCGAGCCACTCGCGGGTTTCCTGAGGGTCGCTATCCGGCGAATGCGCAGGCAGGGAGTTCGGCATGAAAAGGGGTTCTCCGAAAGGGGCCGGGTTAGACGCCGGCGGACTGGTTAGCCGCCATCAGCGTACCGGAAATCAATAAGTGTTTTCAGTGACAATTACACCCGCAACGGGTGGGCTGGAGCGGACGGATTATCGAGCCAGCGCTACTCAGGGTCAATTTCAATGCTGAGTATTGAAATTATCAATATAAAGGGCGACTAATGAAGCAAGCGACACGGGAATTCACCGAATGGCTCGGTCACCATGCGAACAATATGAACAACGACTTGAACGGTTCAGCGGCGGCCATGCCGGAAATTCGTCAGAAAGTTGCTTGTCTCTATTGCGGAACAGGCATCCGGAACCTATAATTCTCGGACTTTGTAACTGCTTCCTGACGAGGCCTTTACACCAAGTATCAAGCAGTAACTGGAGTGGTAGTTCAGTTGGTTAGAATACCGGCCTGTCACGCCGGGGGTCGCGGGTTCGAGTCCCGTCCACTCCGCCAACACAGTACTAAACGGACGTTCTTGGGTTGCCGAGACGTCCGTTTTTTTATGCCCGCATTTTAGGCTGCCGCGCAGCACCCTGCGGGTTTGTTCCGAGCGAAACCGCGCGACTGACAGGTGCGCATCAAGCATCATTGATGGACAATCAGCTCGTACGACTGCAATCGGCTGCGCGGTCGATAGGCAAAGGAAATTCAATGTCGCGAACTACACCTTCCGGGCACGATCTGAGCCCGCTTGACGCAGCGGAGCTGGCGCGGCGCGTCGCCGATCTGAGCGACGAAGAGCGGCGGGTCATACTGCATCAGGGCACTGAACCGCCATTTTGTGGCGGATTGCTGACCAACAAGGCCAGTGGCGTTTATCACTGTCGCTTGTGTGATCTGCCGCTGTTCCGCTCCAGCGCCAAATTCGAATCGGGTACCGGCTGGCCGAGTTTCTATCAGACTTATGATCCGCTGCATGTGCGTACCGTGCGTGATGTCAGTCACGGCATGATTCGCGATGAAATTCGCTGCGCGCGCTGCGACGGCCATCTCGGGCATGTCTTCGATGATGGTCCGCCGCCCACCGGTCAGCGTTATTGCCTGAACTCGGCCTCGCTGAGTTTCGTCGCCGACCCGTGAGATTTGTGGGGCGCGGGTCAGTGGTAAGTCAGTTCCGACCAGCGCTGCTCATCGATCAGGCTTTGTTTGAGCGTCTGCCACTGTGCGTCGGAACCCGCCAGTTTCGCCATGCTGGCATCAAACGCGGTGGCGATCTTCCTTAACCCGGCGAGATAGACGTGGGTTTTCGGCGCCTGTAGCAGCGTCCAGATTTCCTCGGCATGGGCGTCAACCCCGCTTAGCAGTGCGTCGCCCGCGTCCTTCAGCACACTTTTCCCGAGAGACTGGATGGCCTGGAATGTCGACTGGTCGTAGTAATGCGCGAGGTCGTTGTTGAGATCGTTCATGTAGAGCAGTTCCGCGCCGGTGCGGGCGCCATAGAACAGCCGTACTTTGCCGGTCCAGTCCGCATGCGCCTGGTAAACCTGGCGCAGGAAAGCGCGAAACGGCGCAATTCCGGTGCCGGTGCCGAGCATCAGCAGGTTGCTGGTCGGATCGGTGGGTATGCGGAACGGGCTGTTGTGCGGGCCGGTGATGCTGACCTTGTCGCCGGGTTGGGCATCACACAGATAGTTGGAAGCTTCGCCAGGGTATTGCTCACCGGAGACTTCGTCGATATAGAAACAGCGCCGTACCAGCAACTCCAGTTCGATGCCTTCGCCATCGGCGGATTTGCCGGCGTTGGCCAGCGTGTAGTAGCGGTGGTGGGTCTTGTTGCCGTAGGGGTGCGGTCCGGGCGTCAGCACGCCGATGTTCTGGCCTTCGAGGAAATAGTCGGCCGGGCTGTTCAGGCGCAGCACGATCTGACGCACTTCATCGGTCGATTCGGGGGTGATGCGTCGACTGGATTGCACGATGGCTTCGGTAGCGTCGCTGGCGTTGATGCTGGTTTCAGGGTCGGTCATGACGTTGGATCCGGATGGTTGGGGAAAAAGTCCGTCGATCGGGGCTTGCAGCCGTAAGCCTAGCCTTTTTGCTGCAACCGCACAATTTCTGCTTCGCGTCTTGCGGTGTCCTGATGGTCCGGGTTATTCGCCGACCAGCAATGCCAGGGTGGCGCGCAGTTCGGCTACTTGACGTTCGAGCTGTTCGACCCGCAGTTCCAGTTCCGCGGTGCTGGCTGACGGCGCGTCCGCCCGTTGCGGGTTGGCGGATTCCATGACCGGTTCGCCGCACAGCAGATGGGTCCAGCGTGGTTCGCGCGCGCCGGGTTGTCTGGGCAGCTTCAGCACCAGCGCGCCGCTGGCTCGATCGGCCAATTCCTCCAGATAGGCTTCCACCGTCGAAGCGTCGGCAAAGCGATGCAGGCGTTCGCAGTTGGCGCGCAGTTCGCTGGCGGTTTGCGGGCCGCGCAGCATCAGCACGGCGAGCAGATCCATGCCCGCCGCCGGCACGTCGTAAACCTTGGCGAAGTTGTGCGCGTAGCGCAGCACCCGCCCGGATGCGCCATAGCTTTCCATGATCAGCGTGCGGCCGCGCAGTTCTTCCAGCGCGCTTTGAACTTCACTTTCGGTCAACGTCATGACCGGCTCGCGCGAGGTTTTCTGGTTGCAACCCGATGTCAGACTGTTGACGGTGAGCGGGTAGGCGTCGGGCGTGGTTTTCGATTTTTCGATCAACACGCCGAGTATGCGCGCTTCAGTGGGTGACAAGACGTGCAGCATGGTGATTCCAGTCTGTGGCCGATCAATCCGGCAGATTGTTGCTCGGTCCCTTGTCCTTGGTAATCAGATACATGCCGATGCCGGCAAAGCCCATCCACAGCACCACCGCCCAGCCGCCCAGCATTTCCGAGAGCGGTCCCAGAAAAAACAGCATGGCCAAGGCCAGGCCGAGCATGACGTTGCCTATCCAGAAGGTGGGTTTTTGATGCGGGTCGATCATGTCAGTTCCGTTTCGCGGGATGTGAAAAAAGGGCAACTGACCTCGCCGTCGCGGGGACGCAGCAGTTCCTCGCTGAAATCGGCATAGGTGCGGTGCAGGCTGTTGCGGGCGACATCATCCTCGAAACGCAGGCAATTCTCGGCCAGCGGGCAGTTCGACGTCATGCAGTAGGTCAGGGACATGGGGTTAGCGCTTGGCAGCGGGTTTGACGCTGGTGGATAGGGGTTTGACCGCTTTCTTGGCGGGCTTGGCGAGCGGTTTGAAGGTGACTTCGGCGCGGCGATTCGGCGCCAGACAAGCCTTGGTTTCCGGGGTGGCATCGCCCGTGCAGTCGATCAGCGGCAACTTTTCACCTTTGGCCTTGATCTCGATACGTTGCGGCGCTTTGCCTTTTTCGGTCAGGTATTGCTTCACCGCTTCCGCGCGCAGCAAGGAAAGCTTTTCGTTGTAGGGCTCCGGACCGAGTCGGTCGGCATGGCCGGTGACCAGGATAGGCTTGTCGCTCGTTGCCTGGGTCAGCCATTCATCGAGCATGGCGCGTCCGCGCGGCGTCAGCACGGCGCTGTCGAATTCGAAATGCGCCAATGCATCCTGCAGGGCTTTTTCCGCTGCCGCGGCCTGATCCGCCGCACTGGTCGGCATCACGGTATCGGCGATCGTGGCGATTGGCGCGCTATCCGGAGCAGGGGTGGCCGACGGCGCCACGACGCTCGTGGCGGGCGAGTCGGCAGGCGTGATTGCGGGTTGATCCAGAATGATGGTTGCCACGGTCGGCGGCGCTTCAACCGTTACCACCGGCGCGGTACTGGCTTGCACGGGTGTTGGTGGTTCGGTGGCTGGTGTAATGGGTGTCGTCGTGGCTGTCGTAGACGGCGATGAGTCGGCGGCGCTTGGCATGCTCGGCTGCGTTGTCGCGGCGACAGCGGGGACGGCCGGCATGGCGTACTGTGGCAACGCCGGTGGTGCGTAGGGATACGCCGCAAATGGAAAGTAGGGGTTCGGATAGTCCGGATAGGGAAATACCGGCAAGGCGGGGGGCTGGGGGAGCTGCGGGTAGGGGAATTGCGCGACGGGGAACTGCGGGTAGGGGATTTGCGGATAAGGAAATTGCGGGTACTGGAATTGCGGGTACGGGAACTGCGGGAAAGCGCCGGGCGGAACGTAGTTTTGCGCACCGCCAAATGCCGGGAGGGCGGGAAACTGTATTTCGGGTGGACCCACCGGCACCTGCACCATGGACGCTTGAGCATTCGGCGACTCGCAACTGGGCGAGGGGCCGGCCAGAGCCACAGGCTGGCAAAGGCTTTGGCCGTTAGGCAGCAATTGGCAAAACTGATTGATGGCATAGATCAGCAACTGGGAGCAGATGTTGTCGTCGGCCGCATGGGCGGCCACGGGAACGCCGGCCGTCGCGCTGAGCAGAGCCAGAACTAACGCTTTGTGTCTCATGATTTCCCTTTATTGTTCAATTGGTTAAGTCATTGGTCCAGATGGCGAGCGGAATGGTTGAAACAACGCTACGCCTAGGCTTCGACGATGTCATGCGGCGTGATGTGTCCGTCTGTATGGATGTGGCGACCAGATTCATGCTTGGCAGTGTTGGGTATATAGCATGCAACTCGATGGCGGCGTATGACGGATCAGCACAGTTCACAATAAACACTCTACGTGGGGTGCGCCATGCGCACCATAGCCCGATTTTGTCGCTGGTCCGTCGTGCCGCTATGCCATCAATCCCAGGCCAGCGCGCCGCCGGTCTGGTATTCGGTCACGCGAGTCTCGAAGAAGTTTTTCTCCTTCTTCAGGTCGATCATTTCCGCCATCCACGGGAACGGGTTGTTGGCGCCGGGATACAACTCGTCCAGGCCGATCTGCGTGGCGCGGCGGTTGGCGATGAAGCGCAGGTATTCCTTGAACATCGGCGCGTTCAGCCCCAGCACGCCGCGTGGCATGGTGTCTTCGGCGTACTGGTATTCCAGCGCCACCGCCTTCTCGAACATGCCCTTCAATTCAGCCTTGAACTCGTTGGTCCACAGCGTCGGGTTTTCCAGCTTGATCTGGTTGATCATGTCGATGCCGAAATTGCAGTGCATCGACTCGTCGCGCAAGATGTATTGATACTGCTCGGCGGCGCCGGTCATCTTGTTCTGCCGACCCAGCGCCAGGATCTGCACGAAGCCGACATAGAAGAACAGGCCTTCCATGATGCAGGCGAAGGCGATCAGGCTCTTCAGGAAGGCTTGGTCGGTCTCATGCGTTCCGGTCTTGAACGTCGGGTTGGACAGCACATCGATGTAAGGCAGCAGGAATTCATCCTTGGCCTGGATGCTGCTGACTTCGTGATAGGCGTTGAAGATTTCGCCCTCGTCCAGCCCCAGGCTTTCGACGATGTACTGATAGGCATGGGTGTGGATGGCTTCCTCGAACGCCTGGCGCAGCAAATACTGGCGGCACTCCGGCGCGGTGATCTGGCGATAGGTGCCGAGCACGATGTTGTTGGCGGCCAGGCTGTCGGCGGTGACGAAGAAACCCAGGTTGCGCTTGATGATGTGGCGCTCGTCGTCGGACAGACCATTGGGATCTTTCCAGGTGGCGATGTCGCGGTTCATGTTCACTTCCTGCGGCATCCAGTGGTTGGCGCAGGCGGCGATGTACTTTTCCCAGGCCCATTTGTACTTGAACGGCACCAACTGATTCACGTCCGCCTTGGCGTTGATGATCAGCTTGTCCTCGACGCGCACGCGCCGGTGGGCGATGTCATCGGCGGCTGCGGCGGGGGCAGGGCGGGTGGGTTGGGCGGGTTGCACAATGGCGGGTGATTGCCGATCAATGCCTAGTGCAACCTCCCGCAATTGCGGGACTGGAGGCATGGAGGGCGGCATCGGGCGATAAGCAGGTTGCGCGGATGGCGTGTAGTCGTCTTCAAAATTCAGCATGGGGGCTCCTGGTGTGGGCGTGCGCGTGGTCAGAAAATCAGCGTTGAACGCGGGTTGATGATGACGATGATCTCGAAAGCTTGCGCCATCGTTTCGAGGCGTATGACATCCAGATCTTCATTGATGATGTCCAGGATTGCACTGGCCTGGGGATCGAAACCTGGTGTCCAGGCGATGCTGGCGTCGCGTTGTTTCATGCAGGGGGACAGGCTGGCGGCGATGTCGTTGGCGATATGGATGATCGCGACTTCACGGGCATGTTCGGTGGCTGCCGCCGATGGCTGAAGTTGATGCCTGACCGCCGCGCAAATGTGTTCCGGCAACGACCAGTTCGCCAGCAAGGCGGCACCCAGTTCGGCAAACGTAAAACCGAAGCAACGCTGTTCCGCCGCGGCCAGGTCGGCTTCGCTTGCCGGCTTGTCCGCCAGCAGGGCGCGATATTCGTCCGGACGGCGCGCGTAAAACACCAACCGCCCCACACCATGCAGCAAACCGCTCAGGAACAGGCTTTCCGTGTTTCGAACGTGCACCAATCGGCCCAGCAATTGCGCTGCGACAGCGCTGGTGATGCTGTTGTCCCAGAAGCTCGCCATATCGACAAACTCCTCCGGGATATTGGTAAACACCTGCGTGACCGATGTCGCCAGCACCAGATCGCGCAAAGCGCGATGACCAATCAGATCGATCGCGCGGCTGACCTGATCGACCTTGCCATGCTGACCAAAGATCGGGCTATTTGACAACCGCAGTACGCTGCCGACCAGCCCGGGATCGAGTTCCACCACCGCGCTGATCTCGTGCGTGTTGACCTCGGGTGTATGGAGCAAATTGTTCAGGCGCAGCACGACATCAGGCAGCGTGAACAGCGAATCGACTTCAGCGGCAAGGATTTGCGGGGTCATCTGGCGTGCTCCATAGGTAGCGTGACTTGGTTGGCATCGCGCGTTGTGATGTCGACCACTTTGCGTAAGAGATGCGGCGATACCGTCCAGTGCTCACCGCCTTCGGTAATCACCGTCACCGTTTTCTTGTTATAGCGTGTCAGCATGCCAAACAGAACAGGGCGGCCATCCGGCTGAAAACTCACCCGGTCGCCGACGCTGAAATCCAGCATCCGCGCATGCGCGCGCATCTGCGACAGAAACTTCAAGCGCTCGACGATGCGGCGGTTGAGGTCGATCAGTTCGGATTCGGTGAGGTGGTCGATGTTGGGGGTCATGGGCGTTTGATGCGTATCTTGTGGTCGGTCAGCACGACAAAGCAGCCGGCCCAGTCGTTGATGTCGTTAGCAATGGCGGAGATGGCATCCAGCAGGGCTTGTGCGCCAGGTTCTCGCAACCGCACAAGGAGAATCCCGGAATGGGTGCCCGGTGCAAATTTGCGTCTATCCGAGAAGTCCAGGTCCTGAGTGATGAGAAACCGTTGTTCCGCACCAGCCGCAAGCCAGACTGCCTCATCCGGAAAACCTGCCAGGTTCTCGTCGATGACGGAGTCAGTCTCATGTCCATGCCGCGCCAATGCACCGACAAGGCGCGCAGGCAGGTTTTCATCCAGCTTGATCTTCATGCCAGGACGGGGATGGCGGGGAGGGGTAAGTCTTCTTCCGCCGAAACGGCCGCGAAAGCGATGACAGCGCGCACGGACGCCGGAGTCAGAGACGGAAAGTCCGCGATGATGTCTTCCACAGACATGCCTTCGGCCAGACTAGCTAGAACGGTGCGGATGGTTACGCGCGTTCCGGTAACGACAGGCTCACCACCACAGATGCCGGGATCGCGCTGGATGTATTGCAGGTAATTCATGCTCATATCGTTTGCCTCGAGTGGTGGAAATGGTTGTCGCTGGAAAGTGGGGCTGTGGTGATTTATGAAAAACGGATGGTTGCGATTTAATGTGAGCCTGCACAAATTCGTGACTGCCTCGTTCTTAAATCGAGCCTGGCCATTTAATCGCTTCGTGGGTATGGCGGACTTTTACTGAGGCTAGCGTTTTAATAATGTTTGCCTCCCGGTATGCAAGACGGAGTAGCCATTTTCACGAGCCAAGGGAACGATATAGGTGTGCTTCCAGGGATGAATGTGATCTGTATCATCGATCAAAATCATCGCATGAGTTTTCATTTTGTCCTTTGCTGCGATGAATGCTTCTCTATAGGCTTCGGCTCTACCCGTACCTGGAAATGCTCCTTCAGCATCGGGCGCCCAAAAATCCAAGTAGAGCAAGTCAATAGTTTTTGAGAACTTATTCAAATACTCTATTCCGTTGGCGAGTACCAATTCCACGTTGGAGTACTGAGACGTTGCCTCTTTAACTTCATCTAACCGTTTCTGGTCCAAATCGATCGCAATGATTCTTTTTGCGGAAGTTTTTTGTGTCCATACCAACATGCTATTTCCGGACATTTCTCCATGCATGCCAGTGCCCACTTCAATTATTGTTTCGCCATTTATCTGGTTAAACAAAGTTGCGGTTGTGTCAAGGGATTTTGTTGGGGGATGCCTAATTTGCCAAAATCCATTTTGGGCCAGTGGTATGTAACCGTCCATGTTTTCGATGTTCATAAGTATTAGCCTTCCTTTTCAAGAATGGTCATTGGGGACAGGCCAATTGACCACTCGGGAATTAAAGTGGCCAGGCTCACAATAACTTTGCTCGGTAGTTCGTAAAGGCCGTTCATCGTGGTAGGCAAGAACAAATTTCATTTTTTCTTGTCCTCCTTCAATCGTTGAAGCATTGCTTTATCCAGTAAATCCTTTTCCCGATAGTCGGTCTTTGCCTTCAGCAAACCATCGATATTGAGCACTGGAATGCGCACACCTTCCAGATCGACTACGGGCATATGCGGTTGCAAAGACTCGTGGGATTCACCATTCACAGCGAACATCATGTCGATGACGATACGGTCGGCGATGCGGATATTTTCGATGTCGGGCTCATTGGCTTCGCGACTGAACCAGGCGGGGTCGATTTCGCGAGCGGATTCGAGAAAGGACAGGCTTTCTACCAGGCGTGCGCCGTTGTCCTGGTCAAACGGAACCAGAATGTCCACAACCTCGGTGGCGCGCAGGATGCCATTGATGCGGACAGCATGACCACCGACGAGGATGTAGCGCAACCCGCAGGTTTGTAGTCCGCGACAGACTTCAAGCAGGCCGTTTTGCATGCTCTTGAAACCAGGTCTGACGCTTGCGTTCCTTCTCCGCATCCATGGCGTCGAAGAAGGCTTGTGTGCCGCGAAAGATGCCGCGCGGCTGGAAGTCCGGCACACCGGGCAAACGTGTCATGGCATCCAGCCGCGCGCCGCGTTCCAGTGCTTCTTGCGGTGTGGCCGCAAATTCTTGCCATTTGTGGTTGCCGACGATGCGCATGGTCATGCCGCAATACATTCAATCCGTGCGTAGCTATCGCCTTTTTCGCGGGCCAACTGCCAGAGGTCCAATGCCTCCTGCATGCGCAACCAGCTTTCCGGGGTGGTGCCGGTGAGTTTGGCGACGCGTATGGCCAGTTCAGCCGAGAGGGCGCGTTTTTCGTGGATCAGTTCTGAAACCGTGAGGCGGCTGACGGCGAGGCGTTGTGCCAGTTCGGTCTGCGTCAGGCCGAGGGCGGGCAGGATGTCTTCGCGCAGGGGTTCACCGGGGTGGGTGGGTTTGCGGTTGGGGTCACGCAGCGTCATCAGTGGTAGTCCTCCAGATCGGCGTCTTGTGAAACGCTGATTGAATCCTATACCGTCATTCCGGCGAATGCCGGAATCCAGGTGGTTGGATAACCTGGACCCCGGCTTGGTCGTCACCCCGGAGTTGGGTAATCCGGGGCGGGGTGACGGATATGTTCTTCACGCCTTACTGACACGCCTCGCATTCCTCGAACCCCGCATCGCCCGGCCGCAACGTGCAGGCGCGGCCGACGATTTCCGGTTCCGGCAGGTTGGGCGAGGCGACGTAGCCTCCCGAGCCGGTCACACCACTCGATACCGCATTCAGTTCGCCGCCCTTGCCGGTGGATTTCTCGGCGGCGGTCGCACCCATGGAGCGCAGGTAGTAGGTGGTTTTCAGGCCGCGTATCCAGGCGAGCTTGTAGGTTTCGTCGAGCTTCTTGCCGCTGGCGCCGTGGAAATAGAGGTTGAGGCTCTGCGCCTGGTCGATCCACTTCTGACGTCGGGCGCCGGCTTCGATCAGCCAGACCGGGTCGACTTCGAAAGCGGTGGCATAGAGCTGGCGTAGCTCACTCGGAATGCGGTCGATCTTGGCGAGCGAGCCGTCGAAGTATTTGATGTCGCCGACCATGACTTCGTCCCACAGGTTGAGGGCTTTCAGGTCGCGCACCAGGTACTGGTTGACGATGGTGAATTCACCCGACAGATTGGATTTGACGAACAGGTTCTGATAGGTCGGTTCGATGCTGGCCGAGACGCCGACGATGTTGGCGATGGTGGCGGTGGGGGCGATGGCCAGACAGTTGGAGTTGCGCATGCCGACCGTCATGATGCGGCTGCGCAGCGCGTTCCAGTCCAGCGTTTCGGACAGGTCGGCTTCCAGATAACCGCCGCGCTCGGTGGCCAGCAGTTTCAGCGAGTCCTGCGGCAGGATGCCCTGGCTCCACAGCGAGCCGTTGAAGCTGGAGTAGCGGCCGCGTTCTTCGGCCAGATCGGCGGAGGCGGAGTAGGCGTAGTAGGCGACGGCTTCCTGGGCGCGGTCGGCGAATTCGACGGCTTCGACGCTGGCGTAGGGGATGCGCATCAGGTGCAGCGCGTCCTGGAAGGCCATCGTGCCGAGACCCACCGGGCGATGTTTCAGGTTGGAATTGCGCGCCTTGCCGACGTTGTAGAAGTTGATGTCGATGACGTTGTCGAGCATGCGCATGGCGATGCGGATGGTCTGTTTCAGCTTGGCGTGGTCGAGTGCGCCATTGGTGATGTGGTTGGCGAGGTTGACCGAGCCCAGGTTGCACACGGCGATTTCGTTGTCGTTGGTGTGCAGCGTGATTTCGGTGCACAGGTTGGAACTGTGCACGACGCCGACGTGCTGGTTGGTGTAGCGCACGTTGCAGGCATCCTTGAAGGTGATCCAGGGATGGCCGGTCTCGAACAGCATGGAAATCATCTTGCGCCACAGGCCGATGGCGGCGACTTTCTTGAATACCTTGATCTCGCCGCGCGCGGCCTTCTCTTCGTAACGCGTGTAGGCGGCTTCGAAGGCCTGACCGTACAGGTCGTGCAGATCGGGCACGTCGGAGGGTGAGAACAGCGTCCATTCGGCGTTTTCCATGACCCGTTTCATGAACAGGTCCGGCACCCAGTTGGAGGTGTTCATGTCGTGCGTGCGGCGGCGGTCATCGCCGGTGTTCTTGCGCAGTTCGAGGAATTCCTCGATGTCCATGTGCCAGGTTTCCAGGAAGGCGCACACCGCGCCCTTGCGTTTGCCGCCCTGATTGACCGCCACGGCGGTGTCGTTGGCGACTTTCAGGAACGGCACCACGCCCTGCGATTTGCCGTTGGTGCCCTTGATGTAGGCACCCAGCGAACGCACGCGGGTCCAGTCGTTGCCGATGCCGCCGGCGTACTTTTGCAACAGCGCGTTTTCCTTGATGCCCTGGTAGATGCCGTCGAGGTCGTCGGGGATGGTGGTCAGGTAGCAGGAAGACAGTTGCGAATGGCGGGTGCCGGCGTTGAACAGTGTCGGCGTGCTGCTCATGTAGTCGAACGTCGACAGCACCTGATAGAACTCCAGCGCGCGCGCTTCGCGGTCGATTTCGTTGAGGCTCAGGCCCATCGCCACGCGCATGAAGAAGGCTTGCGGCAGTTCGATACGACGCTCGTCGATGTGCAGGAAATAGCGGTCGTACAGGGTTTGCAGGCCCAGGTACTGGAATTGCAGATCACGGTCGGCATCGAGCGCGGCGGCCAGACGCGGCAGATCGAACTGGCGCAGGCGTTCGTCGAGCAGTTCGGCTTCGATGCCCTGGTTGATGTAGTTCTGGAAATAGTCGGCGTAGCGGGCGTTCATCTCATGCTGGCCGACTTCTTCGCCCAGCACTTCGCGGCGGATGGAATGCATCAGCAGGCGCGAGGTGACGTAGTTGTATTCCGGGTCTTTTTCGATCAGCGAACGCGCGGAGAGGATCAGCGAACGGCGCACTTCGTCCATCGGCACGCCGTCGTAGATGTCGCGCAGCGTGGCTTGCAAAATGGCTTGCGGGTGGGTCTCGGCCAGGCCTTCGCAGGCGGCGCCGATGACTTCGGTCAGATGTCCCAGGTCGAGCGGACGACGTTCGCCGTTCTCCAGGCAGAACAAGGTGTGTTCCTGAACCTGCTGGTGCTTCTGCTTGGCGCGCTCGTCATTGCGCTTCTCGCGATACAGCACATAGGCGCGGGCGACTTCATGCTCGCCGGAGCGCATCAGCGCCAGTTCGACCTGATCCTGGATGTCTTCGATATGGAAGGTGCCGCCGTTGGGCTGGCGACGAATCAAGGCGCTGACGACATTGCCGGTGAGGTTTTCCACCACGTCGCGGATGCGCGCGCTGGCGGCGGCCTGGCCGCCATTGACGGCGATGAACGCCTTGGTCAGGGCGATGGCGATCTTGTTCGGCTCGAAGGCGACCACGGCGCCGTTGCGGCGGATGATCTTGTGGTCGGGATAGGCGATCGCGGCGGGCGCTTCCGAGGCCCGTACATCGGTGATCACAATGGTATTGCCAGGGGCCTGGAAATCGGTTGAAAGCTGCATGGGTGGGTCTCCTTCGGGTCTGTGCCAGGGTCGGCGGGAGCTTGCTGCTACCAACCAAGGTTTATTAGAAAACACTAAATATAGTGTATCAATGACTTGCTGGCGCTAATTCTAGTGTTGGAGACGGGTCCGTCAACTACTTTCTTATACACAGGCCATCCACAAGCCATGCACAGGTTTGTCAACAGGCGGCCATGGCGGATGGAGACCAATGCGGGGCGGCACGGCGGCCATTACAAGCCACTTATCCACAGATTCGAGGTGAATCAGTCGTCCGGCGGCGCGGTATCATTGCCGCCTTTTTGCACCGCGCCACTTTGGTCAAACTCGCCATGCGTAATTCCGCTGTACTGCTTATCGCCTGCCCGGACAAGAAAGGGCTGGTCGCCGCCATCGCCAATTTTCTGCTGCAACACAACGCCAATATTCTGCATGCGGATCAGCATCAGGACAGCGCCGCCGGCCTGTTTCTGATGCGGGTGGAATGGGCGCTGGACGGGTTCGAACTGGGTCTGCACAAGTTCGACGAGGCATTTGCGCCGATCGCCGACACGCATGCTTTGCGCTGGTCCTTGTCGTTGTCCAGCGTCAAGCCGCGCATGGCGATCTTCGTTTCCAAATACGACCATTGCCTGGCAGATCTGCTCTACCGCCACCATGCCGGCGAGTTGTACTGCGACATTCCGCTGATCATCAGCAATCATCCGGACACCCACTGGCTGGCCGAGGCGTACAAGATTCCGTTCCGCCAAGTCGCGGTGAACAAGGACAACAAGCCGGATGCCGAGGCGCAACAGCGCGCCTTGCTGGAAGCACACCATGTCGATTTCGTCGTGCTGGCGCGCTATATGCAAGTGCTTAGCCCGGATTTCATCAGCCATTACCCGAATCGCATCATCAACATCCATCACTCGTTTCTGCCCGCGTTTCACGGCGCCAAGCCGTATCAGCGCGCCTACGAGCGCGGCGTCAAACTGATCGGCGCGACCAGTCATTACGTCACCGAAGTGCTGGATGATGGTCCGATCATCGAACAGGACGTGACGCGCATCTCGCATCGCGAC
Source organism: Betaproteobacteria bacterium (assembly GCA_020061585.1). Classification (GTDB taxonomy): domain Bacteria; phylum Pseudomonadota; class Gammaproteobacteria; order Burkholderiales; family Thiobacillaceae; genus PFJX01. The sequence continues at coordinate 27,065 of JAGUXX010000282.1, forward strand.
GAACTGGACAATCTGGTGCAGAAGGGCGCCGACCTGGAAAAGGTGGTGCTGTCGCGCGCGGTGCGCTGGCACATCGACAATCGCATTCTGGTATATGGCAACAAGACGGTCGTGTTTGATTGAATAAGGAGAAAACCTTGAAAACCATCCTCATCACCGGCGGCGCCGGCTATATCGGCTCGCATGCCTGCATCGAATTTCTCAACGCCGGCTATGACATCGTCGTACTCGACAATTTGTGCAACAGCAGTCCCGAATCGATGAAACGGGTACGTGAACTGACCGGCCAGGATTTTCCGTTCATCGAGGGCGATATCCGCGACCGTTCCACCTTGGACAAGCTGTTTCGCGATCACGACATCGACGCGGTAATTCATTTCGCCGGACTGAAAGCGGTGGGCGAGTCGGTGGAAAAACCGCTGCTGTACTACGACAACAACATCGCCGGCAGCGTCACCTTGTTCGAAGCCATGCAGGCGGCGGGAGTGAAGACCATCGTGTTCAGTTCCTCCGCCACGGTTTACGGCGATCCGGCCAGCGTGCCGATCCGCGAAGATTTCCCGGTCGGCGGCACCACCAACCCGTACGGCACCAGCAAGCTGTTCATCGAGAAAATCTTGCAGGATGTGGCCGTTTCCGATCCGTCCTGGCATATCGCGCTGCTGCGCTATTTCAACCCGGTCGGCGCGCACAAGAGCGGCCGCATCGGCGAAGACCCGCGCGGCATTCCGAACAACCTGATGCCCTACATCGCGCAGGTGGCGGTGGACCGGCGCGAATATCTCAATGTCTGGGGCGATGATTACCCGACCCCGGACGGCACCGGCGTGCGCGACTACATCCATGTCGTCGATCTGGTGCTGGGGCACTTGAAAGCAGTGGAAAAACTGGCTGAAGCGCCCGGCGTAAAAATCTGGAATCTGGGCACCGGCCAGGGCTACAGCGTCATCGACATGGCGCGCGCCTTCGAGATCGCCAGCGAGCGGCCGGTACCGTACAAGATCGCGCCGCGCCGCGTCGGCGACATTGCGCAGTGCTGGGCCGACCCGACTCTGGCGGCACAGGAACTCGGCTGGCGGGCGACGCACGATCTGGTGGAAATGTGCGAAGACACCTGGCGTTGGCAGTCGATGAATCCGAATGGGTACGGCGATTAAGCAAGGGTAGGGTGCGCCGCGCGCACCGATCAATGTCCAATGGTGCGCGTGGCGCACCCTACGAAAGCAAGGGAAAACACATGATTCTGGTCACCGGCGGCGCCGGCTTCATCGGCGCGAATTTTGTCATCGACTGGCTGGCGCAACACAGCGAACCGGTCATCAACCTCGACAAACTCACCTACGCGGGCAATCTGGAGAATCTGGCCAGCCTGAAGGGTGACAGTCGCCACATCTTCATCCAGGGCGACATCGGCGACCGTGCCCTGATCGCCAAGCTGCTGGCCGAACACCAGCCACGCGCC
>JAGUXX010000128.1 GCA_020061585.1 Betaproteobacteria bacterium
GATGCCATGCGCCTCCACCCAGGGGCTTTTCTTGAGGGACCGCCCTGAAGAAAAGCCCATCTGGCTTGTCGTTGTTCCACCGCCGGCAGACGGTTTCCGCCCGCTCGATCCCCGTCAAGGATCGACGCTCGTCAGTCCCTGAAACGAGCACGGCCGCAAGGTCCGGGACTTCATCTCAACCCACGCGGGGATCCCATTCCCCGCCAGGGGCATGGTGTTTCCGCTCTTCAGGAGCATCCACCATGTTCGCTTTCACCTTGTGCGCGGCCTTCGGGCTCACCCTGTATTTCAGCTTGATTCGGCCGGTGTTGCATCGGGCCGGTTGGATTTGACCGCTCTCACCCCCCGAAGGAGCAGGCATTCAGCCTGCCGCACCTTTGCAACCAGGAGACAAAAATGGATATTGAAGTTCGACCTGAGCTCATCGTCGGTTTCGCCCCCGGCAGAGGCTATTTCATTGCCGGCTATGCCGACGACGAGGACTTGCAGTGCTATTGCAGGGTATCCGAAGACGTTTATCCGACTTATTTGGAAGCCGCCAGAGCATTGGCAAACGGAGGTTGGATACCCGCCTGAGCATCCACAAGGAGACTCGACAAGGCGGCCTTCGCCAGTCCGGGCCAAGGCCTCTCTGATTTTCCGTAACCTTCCTTCAACCCACGCGGGGACACTGTTCCCGCACGGGGCAAGGTGTCTCCACTTCATCGGAGATCATCATGCCTCTCTCTTCTCAAATGTCGGACCTTGATCTGCTGGGGGTTCTGGTCGGCACCCAAACCGCCGAGAACCTTCTGCAGGAAAACCATGGATCGTTGTATCAACTTTTCAGCCTGTCCGCGGTGGATCATCGGGTTTGTGAATCCGCGCCCGAGGATGGATGGAACCGTGTTCGGCGGATCCTCGACGTGTCCCGGGAACTGGTCACGCGGGGTTTCGCCGAGTCCTTGCGCCATCGGGATGCGTTGTCCTCACCGGGTGCCGTGCGCAGCCATCTGATCACCTCGCTGTCGCATCTGCCTCACGAGGCCTTCGTCGTGTTGTTCCTGGATGCGCAGAACCGGCTGATCGCCTCGCGAGAGTGCTTTCGCGGCACGCTGACCCAGACCAGCGTCTACCCCAGGGAGGTCATCAAAATCGCCCTGGAATACAACGCCTGTGCCGTCATCCTCTGCCACAACCATCCATCCGGAACGATGGAGCCCAGCCAGGCCGACCGCTGGTTGACCGATCAGCTGAAAGCGGCGCTGGCCCTGGTCGACGTCAAGGTTCTGGATCATTTCATCGTCGCCGGCAACCAGACCCTTTCCATGGCGGAAAAAGGTTTGATCTGACTGTTATTTCTTATCACCCCGCGGGGCGCCTTGCCCTGCCGGGGCGTGGTGTCTCCGCATTTTCTTGGAGAACATCATGAGTGAATCATCAACCATCGCCATCGGCGCCAGGGTCATGGTCAAGCGCGAGCAAGACCGCCTGGGCGGGCCTCAGTATCCCAGCCGAGTCGGCATCGTCGTCCGTGAAAACATGTTCGGTCGCGAGTTGGGCGGGTACTGGTATGTCCAGCTCGAAGCCACGCGCCGCGCCAAGCAACGTATCGCGCTGTTCTGCGCCAAGGAACTCGAACTGGCACAGGAGGGCACGTCATGAACCTGCGCATCGTCGAGTACACCATCGATTACGCCCACCGGGTACAGGTCGGCATCCTGTCCGACAGCGACGAAGAGGCCCTCGGTAAGGCGCAAGCTGCTTTCGATGCCGGCACGATCTGGGACGACACCCCGGAGATGCCCCTGCTCTTCGACGATTACGAGGAGAAGGAAGGCGAAACGCTGGACTTCCAGGTGGTGGCCACGGTGGCTGCCTGGCCGGTACCGGATGCCAGCGTTCTCCAGCAACGCCGCACGGCGAACGCCATGGAGGCCTGTCGTCTTCTGGTGGTCGCGGAGTCGATGCGCGGTCTGAACGGCCCGACGCCTGGCGCCTATGAGCAATCGCTCGTTGAAACGGCGTATCGGCTGGCTCGAATGGCGGTTGCTGGCCATCCGACCAGGATGCCTGAGTCGCCCCTGCCCCGCGTCGTGGTCGGTGTCGAGGGCGGTCTGGTCCAGGGTGCGTCGTCTGACATGCCGGTGGAACTGGTCGTGGTCGATTACGACATGAACGAAGAGGCCGATGGCGCTATCGCGGTGCCGCAGAGCGGTGGCTCGACCACCCTGGCCACGATCATCTCTCATGGCGTGGATCTCGATCCCGATTTCGTCGCCGGTGTATGGCAAGCGGAATTGGAAGACTGATCCTGCCTCAACTTGGCCCCTCATCGAGGGGCCTTTCCTGGGCCGTTGCCTCAACGCCCCAGGAAAGGCCGAGTGCTACCCGTGTTCCACCGCCGACTGTCGGTTACAGCCCGCTCGATCTCCGTCAAGGATCGCCGTTCGTCAGTCCCTGAAACGAGCACGGCCGCAAGGTCCGGGACTTCATCAAATCCGCCCCGTAAGGGGTTTTATCTCAACCCGCCGGGGTGCTTCGCCGCCCTGGAGGGGCTGCGTTTCCTTCGGCTCAGCATGGAGGAAATCATCATGGGATGGACCGTGACATTCGATAGCAACCGGCGGCAGCTCATCCAGGAGCGCACCCGGTCGGCTACGCAATCCGATGGCACCTGCTGGGAATGCCTGCGTCACACGGCGGTGGGCAATGTGCTCTGGACGGTATGGGAGGTCACCCCCGCCGCGCCGAAGCCGCCCATGGCCTACAGGGCGCCCTATCGCTATATCGGCTGCGACTTGATGGCGCCGGGCAGGAAAGGTGAAGGCTGGGGTTACAAGGATCTGTGCGAAAGCATGGGGCCTTGCTACTACACCTGTCCCTTGTCCTACCTGGACATGGCGCCGGTTGCCAATGCGGCTTGGCGCGACCAGGTCTGCGCTTGGCATGCCGCGCGCAAGCGCAAGGTCGATATCGGCGATGTCCTGATCTTCGAGGGGCTTGCCATTCCCGAGGTCAAGATCGTTTCAAAACAAGGTCGGCGCCTCGTGGGCGAATACGGTGGCTGTCTGTACCGCATTCCTCCCCGAATCCTTGCCAAGGTGGTCGATCAGCGCCTGGCGGCCTGACTCGACCGCCGATAGTTCAATCCATCGTACCGGCCCCGTCGCGGGCTGGTCGTATTTTCCAGGAGCGTGAACATGCAATTCACCGTAGAGGCCAGCACCAGCGATCCACGCACGCGCGAAGGGTATGCCAAGGACAATCTGGCCGATTTCGATTACTGCCCGGATCGTTCGTCCGCGAACGAGAAGGCCCGCTATTTTCATCGGCGCGGCCTTTGGGTGGAGGTCTACCAAACCGAAACCGGCGAGCTCATGTCCGGGCCGATCGATCCCGATCAGCC
>JAGUXX010000191.1 GCA_020061585.1 Betaproteobacteria bacterium
CCAACGCGCGCTCCTGGCGCGAAGGCCTGCCCGGCGTCGCGGCCTGCGCGCCGCTGGTCACGCTGGAACAAATCAAACGCTCGAATCTGCGCGGTCGCGGCGGCGCCGGCTTCACCACCGGCCTGAAGTGGGAAGCCTGCCGCAACGCCGGCGCGGAGGACAAGGACACCATCCGCTATGTGGTGTGCAACGCCGACGAGGGCGAGCCAGGCACCTTCAAGGACCGCGTGCTGCTGAGCAGCCAGGCCGATCTGCTGTTCGAGGGCATGACCGTCTGCGCTTACGCCATCCAGGCCCGCCACGGTTTCCTTTACCTGCGCGGCGAATACCGCCATCTGCTGGAACCGCTGCATGCCGTACTGGCCCGCCGCCGCGCCGCCAATCTGCTGGGCGCCGGCATCCTCGGCCAGAGCGGCTTCGATTTCGATATCGACATCCATCTCGGCGCCGGCGCCTATGTCTGCGGCGAGGAATCGGCGCTGATCGAATCCCTCGAAGGCAAACGCGGCATCCCGCGCAACCGGCCGCCCTACCCGGTCACCCACGGCTATCTGCAGCGACCGACCACGGTCAACAACGTCGAAACCTTCTGCGCCGCGGCGCTGGTCGCGCTGCGCGGCGGCGACTGGTATCGCGGCATCGGCACCGGCAAATCCGCCGGCACGAAAATCCTCTCGGTGTCCGGCGACTGCGCCCGGCCCGGCATCTACGAATATCCGTTCGGCGTCAGCGTGCGCCAGGTGCTGGCCGATTGCGGCGCGGAAAATACCTTGGCGGTGCAGATCAGCGGCCCATCCGGGGTGTGCATCGGCGCCGACGAGTTCGACCGCCGCATCGCCTTCGAGGACCTCGCCACCGCCGGCGCCTTCATGGTGTTCGACGAAACCCGCGACATGTTCGAGGTGGCGCGCAACTTCGCCCACTTCTTCGCCCATGAAAGCTGCGGCTTCTGCACGCCGTGCCGGGTCGGCACCGCGATGCTGAAAGCCACCATGGACAAGATCGCCGATGGTCACGGCACGCAATACGACTTGCGTGAAATCGACCAGCTCAACCGTATCCTGCTGCAATCGGCGCATTGCGGCCTCGGCCATACCGCCTGCAACCCGACGCTGGACACCCTGAAACGCTTCCGCCCGACCTACGAACGGCGCCTCAAATCGCTCGACTTCGAACCGGCTTTCGACCTCGACGGCGCGCTCGCCACCGCGCGCCGCATGACCGGTCGCGACGATGCCGGCGCGCACCTCAGCACGGAGACCGAGACATGAGCGATACCTTTCAACTCGACGGAGAAGCCGTCCCCTACAGCCCCGGCCAGACCGTCCTGCAAGCCGCGCTGGCCGCCGGCCGCTACATTCCGCATCTGTGCTACCACCCGGAATTCAAACCGCACGGCAGTTGCAAGGTCTGCACGGTCAAAATCGGCGGCCGCACCGCCGCGTCCTGCACCTTGCCGGCGCAAGCCGGGCTGGAAATCGAAAGCGATACGGAAGACATGAATGCGCTGCGCCGCACGCTGGTGCAGATGTTGTTCGCCGAAGGCAACCACTTCTGTCCGTCCTGCGAGAAAAGCGGCAACTGCGCCTTGCAGGCGCTGGGTTCCGACCTCGGCGTGATGACCGCCGGCTTCCGCCATTTCTATCCGGACCGACCGGTGGATGCCTCGCACCCGGACATCCTGCTCGATTTCAATCGCTGCATCCTGTGCGAACTGTGCGTGCGCGCCTCCTGCGAGGTCGATGAAAAATGCGTGTTCGCGCTGTCCGGGCGCGGCATCACCAAGCATCTGGTGGTCAACGCCGCCTCCGGCAAACTGGCCGATACCGACATCGCGCTGACCGACAAGGCGATGCAGGTCTGCCCGGTCGGCGTGATCCTGCAAAAACGCGTCGGCTTCGCGGTGCCGATCGGCCAGCGCCGTTACGACCAGCGTCCGATCAGCGCCCAGGCCTTGGACGACGCGCCACGCCCGTCCAGCGGCAAGGGCCATTGCACGGCCTGCGAGGACTGACGCCATGAGCACACTGGAAAACAAGAAGATCCGCGTCGCCACCACCTCGCTGGCCGGCTGCTTCGGCTGCCACATGTCGCTGCTGGACATCGACGAACGTTTGTTGACGCTGCTCGAACTGGTCGAGTTCGACCGCTCGCCGCTGACCGACATCAAGCATTGCGGCCCCTGCGACGTCGGCTTCATCGAAGGCGGCATCTGCAACGCGGAAAACGTGCATGTGCTGCGCGAGTTCCGCGACAACTGCAAGATCCTGGTCGCCGTCGGCGCCTGCGCGGTCACCGGCGGCCTGCCGGCGCAGCGCAACCACCTGAGCCTGGCCGATTGCCTGCAAGAGGTCTACGTCACCGAGGTCAGCCTGCACAACAGCATGATCCCCAACGACCCGGAACTGCCGCTGCCGCTGGACAAGGTGCATCCGCTGCACGAAGTGGTGAAGGTCGATTACTTCATCCCCGGCTGCCCGCCGTCGGCCGACACGCTGTGGAAATTCTTCACCGATCTGCTGGCCGGGCGCACGCCCAGCCTGGGCGTGGAGTTGATTCGATATGACTGACCCTATTCAATCAAGGATAAAATCCGAATAACTGAATTTCAGCAATACGGAGAACCAACCATGCCGGAAACCCTGCTCGTTTCAAATCGCGGCCAGATCACCCTGCCCGCCAGCATGCGAAAACACTTGGGCATCGAAGCGGGCGCGGCGCTGATCATCGAGGAATGTGATGGAACACTCACGTTGAAACCAGCCGCAGTGCTCGAAATCGAATACTACAGCGACGAGCAGATTGCCCGCTGGGACAACGAGGACACGCTGGATGAAGACGAGAGAATGCGCATTCTGGACAAGCTGCAACGCAAATGATGCGGCTGTTTCTCGATGCGAACATCCTGTTCACGGCCGCTCACAATGCCGCGGGCAAGGCCAGTCTTGTCATCGAGTTGGGCGAGGCCGGGTTGTGGCGTCTGATCAGCAGCGCCTATGCGATGGAAGAAGCTCGCCGCAACATCGCCCGAAAATATCCCGACCGATTGCAACGCCTGCAAACGCTGACGCGAGACTTGGCTCTCGCGCCGGCCGATGCGGCGATCCCTTGTCCAGCATCGCTTCCAGAGAAAGATTGCCCGATCTATCGCGCCGCCATCACCTGCAAGGCCGACATTTTGCTCACCGGCGACATTCGTGATTTTGGTTTTTTGATGAACGACAGAAGCAAAGCAGACGGCTTGCTGATCCAGACAGTCGCCGATTTTCTTTCTGGTTTATGAGGACCGCGCCATGAGCCAATCAGTCATATCCAACCACCTCGAAACCGCCCCCCACCCGGAAACCCTGCGCCGCGTCGCCATCGAGCCGATCTCGCGCGTCGAGGGCCACGGCAAGGTCACGCTGCTGCTGGATGAAGACGACCACGTCCAGCAAGTCAGACTGCACATCGTCGAATTTCGCGGCTTCGAGAAATTCATCCAGGGCCGGCCGTATTGGGAAATCCCGGTGATGGTGCAGCGCCTGTGCGGCATCTGCCCGGTGTCGCATCATCTGGCGGCCTCCAAGGCGCTCGACCAGATCGTCGGCGCGCACACGGTCACGCCCACCGCCGACAAGTTGCGCCGGCTGATGCATTACGGCCAGATTCTGCAATCGCACGCCCTGCATTTCTTCCACCTGTCCTCGCCTGATCTGCTGTTCGGCTTCGGCTCGGAAATGGCGCAGCGCAACATCGTCGGCGTCGCCGCCGCTTATCCGGAAGTGGCGCGACAAGGCATCCTGCTGCGTAAATACGGCCAGGAAGTAATCCGCCACACCGCCGGCAAGCGGGTACACGGCACCGGTTCGGTGCCCGGCGGCGTCAACAAGAACCTGAGCCTGGCGGAACGCGACGAACTGCTCAAAGACATCTATCAGATGATCGGCTGGGCGCGCGGCGCGGTGCATCTGACCCGCCACCTGTTCGAACAGAATCTGGCCGAATACAACGCCTTCGGCCGCTTCAAAGCCCACACCCTGAGCCTGATTCGCGCCGACGGCGCAATGGATCTGTATCACGGCGGCCTGCGCGCCAGAGACATGGATGGCAAGACGATCTTCGACCATGTCAATTACGACCACTACTGGGAGCAGATCAGCGAGGAAGTGAAATCCTGGTCATACATGAAATTCCCCTTCCTGAAAGCGCTCGGCCCGGAAACCGGCTGGTACCGCGTCGGCCCGCTGGCGCGCGTGGCGCAGTGCGACTTCATCCCGACACCGCTGGCCGACAAGGAACGCCAGGAATTCATTGCATACGACGCCGGCAACCCGGCCGGCGCCACCCTCGGCTACCACTGGGCGCGGATGATCGAAATGCTGCACGCGGCGGAGGCCATCAAGGAACTGCTGCATGACGACGATCTGCAAGGCACCGACCTGGTGGTGCAAGGCGAACGCCAGGAGCGCGGCGTCGGCATGATCGAAGCGCCGCGCGGCACGCTGATCCACCACTACCGCGTCGACGAAAACGACCAGGTCATCCGCGCCAACCTGATCGTCTCCACCACCCACAACAACCAGGCGATGAACGAAGCAGTGCGGCAAGTCGCGCTGCAATACCTGGATGGCCGCAAACTCACCGAAGGCCTGCTCAACCACATCGAAGTCGCCGTACGCGCCTTCGACCCCTGCCTGTCCTGCGCCACCCACGCGCTGGGCAAAATGCCGCTGCAAGTCGAACTGCTAGACGCCGAAGGCAACCAGATCGACCAGATCACCCGCGGCTCATGCGATCGCCCCACCAGCAACTGCTGAGGGAGCGCGGATTTATTCGGTTTCGTCGCTGCCGCGATGGCGGGAGCCCGGTGAAACAAACGGCCTGGACCCCGGCCTACGCCGGGGTGACGAATCAATCAGCGTTCCCCTGAACCTTGCCCCCTGAACCCATCCTGATCATCGGCATCGGCAACCCCAGCCGCGGCGACGACGCGCTCGGCCCGATGCTGATCGAACAACTGGAAGCCCTGAACCTGCCCGGTGTCGAACTGCTCACCGACTTTCAGTTGCAAGTCGAATTCGCCCTGGACCTGCAAGGCCGGAAGCAGGTAATCGTCGTCGACGCCAGCCTGGACGCCGTCCCACCCTTCGCGTTCACGCCCGTCACCGCTGAACAAGACAGCAGCTACAGCAGCCACGCCATGTCCCCCAGCGCCGTGCTGCACGCTTACCAACAACTCTACGGCCCGCCGCCGCCGGCCTTTGTGCTGGCGATACGCGGCAGCGCATTCGAACTGGGAGAAGGCCTGAGCGAAGCAGCGTCAACGAATCTGGCATCCGCGCTCGGATGGCTGTGCAACAGGCTGATGGAAACATGGTCAAAAAGTGGCGCGGACCAGAGCGATTTTGGCGGTGGCCGGCATCATCATCGATGCAGAGAATGACGCTTCCATCCAGATCTTCCGGAATTTTGGCGGTGTGCCGCTCCCGGGTGGGCCTGGGCGATTAATGCCGCCTAGTGTGGTGTTGCTCGCTTGCCGGCCCAATAGCCGGCTTGGCCGTCGGCGCGCCAAGTATTACCTTGCCACCTGATGGGTTAGTCAATATAATCCCGCGCCTCTCCAAGCCCGCTTCGGGATTCTCCCGTAGCGGGCTCGGTTTTTTCGCCTTGCCGTACTCCGCACGCACGGAGATGGCCATTGCCCACAAGGAGTTTCGATGCGTCACTACGAAATCGTATTTATCGTGCACCCGGATCAAAGCGAGCAAGTGCCCGCCATGATCGACCGGTACAAAACCCTGATCGCCGCAAAGGGCGGTCAAATCCATCGTCTGGAAGACTGGGGCCGTTTGCAACTGGCTTACACCATCCAGAAGATGCACAAAGCCCATTACATCCTGATGAACATCGAGATCGACCAGGAAACCCTGGACGAGCTGGAGCACGGTTTCCGCTTCAACGATGCGATCCTGCGGCATCTGACCCTGGTTCGTGATGAAGCCATCACCGCGCCGTCGCCGCAGATGAAGGGTGAAAAAGCACGCAATCTGCTCGCGCCCCAATCCAGCGAACCCGCGCCCGAAGCCGCGGCGGCCGCCACCTGAACGCGTTCGAACTGGTCGGAAGTCTGATGGCGACATCAGGCGCGCGCACCACGCCGGCAGGCTTGCCCGTCTTGCGCTTCCAGGTGCGACACACCTCGGAACAGCTTGAAGGCGGCAGAACCCGGCCGGTTGAAGTGGAAGCCGAACTGGTGGCTTACGGGGAAGTGGCTCGGGATCTGGTGCAATTCCAGCCCGGCGACCGACTCAGGCTTACCGGCTTCATCGACCGCAAAGGCGTGCGCAATCCGCAACTTGAATTGCATGTAACAGGTTTTGAGCGCATTACTGAATCAGCAATACCGGCCCCGGCTTAATTGAAAACCCGCCGGGCCCAACTCGATCAAGGAGTCATGAAATGGCATTCGTCAAACGTAAGCCCCGCCCCAAGAACCCCAACGGCGCAGCCCTGTTCCGCCGTCGCAAGTTCTGCCGCTTCACCGCCGAAAAGGTCAAGGAAGTGGATTACAAGGATGTCGACGTCCTGAAGGACTTCGTCAACGAACTGGGCAAGATCATCCCCGCCCGCATCACCGGCACCAAAGCCAAGTATCAGCGTCAACTCTCGACCGCCATCGAGCGCGCCCGCTTCCTGGCCCTGCTGCCGTACACCGACCAACACAACCTCTGATCAGGAGCACGACATGGAAATCATCCTGATGGATAAAGTGGCCAACCTGGGCAACCTGGGCGATGTGGTCAACGTCAAGCACGGTTACGCGCGCAACTACCTGATTCCTCAGGGCATGGCCAAGCGCGCCACCAAGATCAACGTCGCCGCGTTCGAAGAGCGCAAGGCCGAACTGGAAAAGATCGCCGCCGAAAAGCTGGCCTCCGCCCAGGCGCGTGCCGACAAGCTCGCCGGCATCAGCGTCAAGATCAGCCAGAAAGCCGGTGTCGATGGTCGTCTGTTCGGTTCCATCACCAACGTCGACATCGCCGCCGCGCTGACCGCGCAGGGTTTCGAAGTCGCCAAGGCGGAAGTCCGCATGCCGGATGGTCCGTTCAAGGCGATCGGCGAGTACAGCGTCACCGTTTCGCTGCATACCGACGTCACCACCGACGTCAACGTGGTTGTGGTGGGCGAACAGTAAGCTTCACCTCTCCGAAAAAGAAAGGCCGCGCGAGCGGCCTTTCTTTTTGCCCTGCAAAATCCGTTACATCACCCCGATCTCTCAGCGGACCGACACCGGCACGACTTTCCAGATCTCCTCGGCATACTCGCGTATCGCCCGGTCGGACGAGAACTTGCCGATGCGCGCGACATTGAGGATGGACATGCGCGTCCAGTGTTGTGTGTCGCGGTATTGCTCGCCAACCTGATCCTGGCATTCCAGATATGCGCGGAAATCGGCGCAAACCAGAAACGGGTCATGACCGCGCAGGCTGCCGGTCAACGCGGTGAACATTTCCCGGTTGCCATGCGAAAACAGGCCGGCATCGATCAGGTCGAGCGCATGCCGCAGTTCCGGGTCGTTGGCCACAATAGGCCAAGGCTGATAACCGGCGTTCAGGCGTTCCTGAACCTCGGCGGCGGTGAGGCCGAACAGGAAGAAATTCTCCTCACCGACCGCCTCGCGTATTTCGACATTGGCGCCATCCAGCGTGCCGATGGTCAGCGCGCCGTTCATCGAGAACTTCATGTTGCCGGTGCCGGAGGCTTCCTTGCCGGCGGTGGAAATCTGCTCGGAGAGGTCGGCGGCGGGATAGATGAACTGGGCATTCTGGACATTGAAGTCCGGCACGAACACGACCCTCAGCGTGTGATTGACCTGCGGATCGCGGTTGACCACCTCGGCCACGGCATGGATCAGTTTGATGATCAACTTGGCCATGTGATACCCCGGCGCGGCCTTGCCGCCGAAGATGAAGGTGCGCGGCGTGACCTCCAGGTTCGGGCTGTTTTTCAGTCGGCAATACAGGCTGATGACGTGCAGCAGATTCAGATGCTGGCGTTTGTATTCATGGATACGCTTGGCCTGAATGTCGAAGAGCGAGGCCGGATCGACGCCTATGTCCAAGGTCTTGCCGATGTGGTCGGACAGTTTGCGCTTGGCGGCCAGTTTGACCTCGCGCCAGCGCGCGCGGAAGCCGGCGTCCTCGACATAAGGTTCCAGACGCTTCAGCGACTCCAGATTGCGCAGCCAGTCGCCATCGATGGTGGTCTCGATCAGCTCCGCCAGCGGGCGATTCGCCAGCGCGATGAAGCGCCGCGGGGTCACACCATTGGTCTTGTTGCTGAATTTTTCCGGCCACAGCTCGAAGAAATCGCGCATCACGGTTTCTTTCAGCAAGCTGCTGTGCAGCGCCGCGACGCCGTTGATGGCGAAGCTTCCGGCAGCCGCCAGATGCGCCATGCGCACGCGCCGCACCGGCCCTTCGGCGATCAGCGACATGCGCATCAGGCGTTGCTCGTCGCCGATGAAGCGCATGCGCACCTCGTCGAGAAAATGCTGGTTGATTGCGTAAATGATTTCCAGATGGCGCGGCAGGATGCGCTGGAACAGATCCAGCGGCCAGGTTTCCAGCGCTTCCGGCAGCAGCGTATGGTTGGTATAGGCAAAACAACTGCGGGTGATTTGCCAGGCCCGCTCCCAGACCATCCCGTGTTCGTCCACCAGCAAGCGCAACAACTCCGCCACGGCGATGGCGGGATGGGTGTCGTTGAGCTGGGCGACGAATTTCTCGGCGAACCGTCCCAGCTCGTCCAGGTCCTGCAAAACCATGCGCACCATATCCTGCAATGAGCAGGAGACGAAAAAATACTGCTGCTTCAGACGCAGTTCCTTGCCGACTTCCGGTTCATCGTTCGGATACAGCACTTTGGTGAGGTTTTCCGCCTCCACCATCTCGTCCACCGCGCCGTAGTAATCGCCGGCGTTGAACGCCTGGAAATCGAACGAATCGCGGGCTTCCGCCTTCCACAGGCGCAACAGGTTCACGTTGAACACGCCATAGCCGAGAATCGGCGTGTCGAACGCCACGCCGTAGACCGTGGCGCCGGCCACCCATCTGACCCGCGCGCGTTCCTGATCGTCGATGTACGGCTCGGTGTGGCCGCCCAGCCTGACCGGATAGCGGCGTTGCCGGTTGGGCAATTCCCACGGGTTGCCTTCGCGCAGCCAGGCATCGGTGACTTCGACTTGCCAGCCATCTTTGATGACTTGATCGAACAGGCCGAATTCATAGCGTATGCCGTAGCCGATGGCGGGCAGTTCCAGCGTCGCCAGCGAATCCAGATAACACGCCGCCAGCCGCCCCAGACCGCCATTGCCGAGGCCGGGCTCCTGTTCCTGCTGCAACAAGGTTTCCAGATCCAGGCCCATTTCGCGCAGGGCCAGGCTGAGGTTGTCATACAGGCCGAGATTGAGGATGTTGTTGCCCAGATGCGGCCCCAACAGGAATTCGGCGGAGAAGTAGCACAGCGTTCTGGCATTGCTTTGCTTGTACTTCTCGGCGGTGTTGATGAAGCGTTCCAGCATGCGGTCACGCACGGTATGCGCCAGCGCGGTATACAGATCGACCGGCGAGGCGCTGTTCAGAGAACGTCCGGTGATGTAGAACAGGTTGTCGATGAACGAACGCCGCAACGCTTCCTCGGAACGGGCGGCGCGGGTATGCAGGGCTCTTTCGGCGATGCTGGACATGGGCGCGCTTCCTGCTTCTCTAAAGCCTCAATACGGCCACACCCAGGCATCCGCCGCCGGCAGATCGACGCCGTTTTCATAGGCGTAATTGCGGCATTCGATCTGCATGTCGCGCAGTTTCTCCTTGACGTGGGCGCCGGCCACACGCAAAGACGGGATGCGATCGATGACATCGATGGCCAGGCTGAAGCGGTCGATTTCGTTCTGGATCGCCAGTTCCAGCGGCGTGTTGATGCTGCCTTTTTCCTTGTAACCGCGCACATGCATGTTGTGATGGTTGTGGCGGCGATAGGCCAGGCGGTGGATCAGCCAGGGATAGCCGTGGAAATTGAAGATCACCGGGCGGTCGAGCGTGAACAGGCTGTCGAAATCGCGGTCCGACAAACCGTGCGGATGCTCGCTGGTCGGGGTCAGCTTGTACAGGTCGACGACATTGACGAAACGCACTTTTAGCTCGGGAAAGCTCTCCCGCAGCAGCACGGTCGCGGCCAGCGCTTCCTTGGTCGGAATGTCGCCGGCGCTGGCCATCACCACATCGGGTTCGCAGCCGGCGTCGTTGCTCGCCCATTCCCAGATGCCGATGCCCTTGGTGCAATGCTTGATCGCCGCATCCATGTCCAGGTACTGCAAGTGTTTCTGTTTGTCGCAGACGATGACGTTGATGTAATCGGTGCTTTCCAGGCAATGCGCGGCGGTGGCCAGCAAGGTGTTCACATCCGGCGGCAGATAGATGCGGGTGACTTCCGGGCTCTTGTTCACCACCACGTCGAGGAAGCCGGGATCCTGATGCGTGAAGCCGTTGTGATCCTGCCGCCAGACCGTCGAGGTGATCAGCAGATTGAGCGATGACACCGGCGCCCGCCACGGCACTTCCTTGGACATCGCCAGCCATTTGGCGTGCTGGTTGAACATCGAATCGATGACATGCACAAACGCTTCATAGGTCGAGAAGAAGCCATGCCGGCCGGACAGCAGATAACCTTCCAGCCAGCCTTCCAGGGTGTGCTCGGAGAGCATTTCCATGACCCGGCCATCGGGTGACAGCTCGCTGCCGCCGGCGTCTTCCGGATAGATGTCGGCCAGCCAGGTCTTCTTGCTGACTTCGTAGATGTTGTCGAGCTTGTTGGAGGCGTTTTCGTCGGGGCCGAAGACGCGGAAGTTGTGCATGTTCTGCGCCATCACATCGCGCAGCAATTTGCCCAGGGGACGGGTGTTTTCCGCCGTGACCTTGCCCGGGCCGGGCAGTTCAGCCGCGTAATCGCGGAAATCCGGCAGACGCAGCGCGCGGCGCAGCAAGCCGCCGTTGGCGTGCGGGTTGGCGCTCATGCGCCGGTTGCCTTGCGGCGCCAGGGCTTTCAGTTCCGCAACCAGCCGGCCGTTGTCGTCGAACAGCGTCTCCGGCGAGTAGCTGCGCAGCCAGGCTTCGAGCTGTTGCAGATGCGCCGGATTGCCGCGCACATCGGCGATCGGCACCTGATGCGAGCGCCAGAAACCTTCGACTTTCTTGCCGTCGACTTCGGCCGGGCCGGTCCAGCCCTTAGGCGAACGCAACACGATCATCGGCCAGCGTGGCCGCCCGGGGATGCCGCTGGCGCGGGCTTCGCTCTGCAGGCGGCGAATTTCCAGCACGCACTGCTCCAGCACCTCGGCCATCCGCGCATGCATGGTCAGCGGATCGGAGCCTTCGACGAAATACGGCGTCCAGCCGTAGCCCAGGAACAGGTTTTGCAGTTCCTCATGCGAGATGCGCGCCAGGATGGTCGGGTTGTTGATCTTGTAGCCGTTGAGATGCAGGATCGGCAGCACCGCGCCGTCGCGGATCGGGTTGAGGAACTTGTTGGAATGCCAGGAGGTGGCCAGCGGCGCGGTTTCGGCCTCGCCGTCGCCAACCATCACGGTCACCAGCAGATCCGGGTTGTCGTAGGCGGCGCCGAATGCGTGCGAAATGCTGTAGCCGAGTTCACCGCCTTCATGAATCGAGCCTGGGGTTTCCGGCGTGCAATGGCTGCCGATGCCGCCCGGAAAGGAGAATTCCTTGAAGAACTGGCGCATGCCCTCCAGATCTTCGCTCTTGTTCGGGTACACCTCGCTGTAGAACCCCTCCAGATAAACCGGCGCCAGCACGCCCGGCGCGCCATGGCCGGGGCCGGCGAGGAAGATCGCGTCGAGGTCGTATTTGACGATCAACCGATTCAGATGCACCCAGGCGAAACTCAAACCGGGACTGGCGCCCCAGTGACCGAGCAGGCGCCGCTTGATGTGCTCGGCTTGCAGCGGCTCGCGCAGCAGCGGGTTGTCGCGCAGGAATATCATGCCCGCCGCCAGGTAGTTGCAGGCCTGCCAGTAGGCGTCGAGTTTCTCCAGATCGGCGACGCAGGGGGGAACTACAGGACTGTGACTCGGAGCGTTCATGGTATTTATCCCTCAAGTTGATCGCCAGCCTTGTTTGCACACATGGCAACGCGGGTGGTACCTGAATGTCCCGTGTGTTCAAGAGCACATCAGGCTATGGAGTCTATCTTGTGCGCGCCGTTCAGTACGCTGACGCTACGTATGGTCTTCATCGCGGGGTCATAAGTCGGGTCGAGCACGCTTTGCAGCAGATGATACTCAGCCGACACCTCGGTCTTGCTGAAGTTCACCAGTACATAGCCGCGGCGTTGCATGTCCAGAAATTGGTTGTCCTGGATGTAGTAGGTGAACATGCCGGCAAACAACTCGGCGTCGAACTGCTCTGGCGTAATGATGCCGGCGCCCACCAGCAGGGTTTCCAACTCCTTCTCCAGACCCACCGAGGAGACGCTGGTGCCGGCGAACTCGACGCCGACCGCCGTCTCGGCCAGCGTGTCCGGATCGATGAAGCGCAGGTTGTTGGCCCAGGCGTTGTGCGAATCGCCGCTGAGCACCACGAAATTGCTGTCCAGGCCCGCCATGGTCTTGGTCAGATGCATCTGCGCCGCCGTGCCCATCAGCGTGCCCTGCTCATAGGGATAACCGTCCCAGGCATCGAGGTTATAGGGAATCTTGTCCTCGGCCTCCAGGCCTTCCAGCATCGCCACCTTCGAAGGCGCCAGCGCTTCAGCCGTCGCCTGGTCCAAACCCGCCTGCACCAGCCCCTGCGTGACCGCCCCGGTGAGGGTGGCCGTGTCGGCATAGACAGCGGCCTTGATCGTGGCGTCGTCGGTTCCGGCGGGAAACGCCGCCTTGAACTGTGCGTAGACCGCCAGCAAAGCGGCTATGGCGGCGAAGTCGGCGCCATCGAGCTGGAACAGCAGGATCGACTGCGGCAGCGTCATGCGCGCCATGATCGTTTCATTGCCCAGCACCTGCCAGGTGGCGGTGGAGTCAGACATCCGGGTTTGCAGCCAACCCATCTGCGTATCGCCCAGCAGTTTGCGGCTGGGGTCGGCGAGCGTCGCGGCCAGATCCGCCATCGCGGCGGCCAGCTCGTCCGGGTCGCTGATCAGCGCCAGTTGATTCTGTTTGCCCGCCGCCGACAGATCGCGGGCCAGCAAACGGGTTTCCAGCACATGCAGACTGAGCAGATTGCCGAAGTCAAAACTGCGATAGGCCTGCGCGAGGTCATTCTCGTTCTGGATGCGTATCGGCAACCACTCGTAATAGGCCTGTAAAGCGGCGGCCTTGCGGATGACGTAATCGCCCTCGGTGTCCGGACTATGGTTTTCGGCGCCCTCCATGTAGCTGTCGTTAGCCACCTCATGATCGTCCCAGATCACGATCCACGGGCAGATCCGATGCATCTCCTGCAATGCCGCATCTGTCCGGTACTGGGCATAGCGCGCGCGGTAATCCGCCAGACTGACGATTTCGTGGGTGGGTTCGAAGACGCGTATCGGCGTGCCGGTCGGCGATGCGTATCCACCGGTCTGGTATTCGTAGATATAGTCGCCGACATGCAGCACGACATCCGGATTCTGCAAGGCGGCGTCGGCATAGACGTGAAAATGGCCGTGTTCCCACATCGCGCACGAGAACAAGGCGATCTTCAGGCTGTCGGTGTCGCCAGTCGGCAGTGTTCGGGTCTCGCCGGCCGCTGAATAGGTGCCTCCGGCCTTGAAACGATAGTGATATTGCGTACCGGCGGCGAGATTTTGCACATCGACTTTGACCGTGAAATCCTTGCTGGAATCGGTCTTGGTCGTGCCGGTATGCACCAGGTTCTTGAACTCGCCATCCGTCGCCACTTCCCAGGCGACCGTGACCTTTGCATCGACCGAGGGGCTGACGCGAGTCCAGAGGATGACGCTGTCGCTCAATGGATCGCCACTGGCGACGCCATGCTCGAAAGCAACCTCCACGTCATCGTCATCGGTCAAGCAGCCCGAGAGGCCCAGCGAAACCACGCAAGCCGCACTGGCCTTGAAGCTTGCAATCAGAAATGCACGTCGTGTCAACGGTCGCATGAAACTGTCCGAAAAAGTGAAGTCGGCACAGCATATGAAGCTCACGTATCAATTTCATGACAGGCGCCGGCGACTGCATCCTCAGCCGAGTTCGCGGCGTGAGTCGACCATCACAGGTAGTTCGGCACCATATTGCGCCAGGCCTGACCGCGATGGGCGCGTCCGTCCCAGACATGCAGACGGTGCTGAACGGCTTTTCCAGCCAGCGTCGCGCTCAATTGGTGATTGTTGGCCAGAAACGGATCTTCCCGCCCGACGGCAAGGACGATGTCCATTCGGCGCAACTGCTCCAAGCGCCATGCGCAAGCCAGATTCGGCAAAAAATGCGCCGGGGTGTGGTGGTAGATGTTTTCGTCGTAATAACCGTTGAACAAGTCCTTGAAGCTTTCCACATTCAGCGTCAGGTCATAGCGACCCGAGAGGGCCACCAGCTTCTGGAACAAATGCGGATGGCGGAAGGCGATATTGGCGGCGTGAAAAGCGCCCAGGCTGCAGCCGTGGGCGATGGTGCAAGCGTGGGGGTTGAGTTGCCGCATCAACGGCATGACCTCGTTGAGGATGTATTCCTCAAACAGGATATGGCGCCGCACCCGATCCGCCGGATGACACCAGAAGCAGTAGAAAGACTCCCAGTCGATGCTGTCCACACACCAGATTTGCAACAGCCCAGCCTGAATCTTGGGCGCCAGGCTCTGAATCAGGCGCAGGTTCTCGTATTCGAAAAATCGCCCGTCCCGCGTCGGAAACACCAGCACCTTGGCGCCGGCATGGCCGAACACCAGCAACTCCATGTCCCGTTGCAGACGGGGACTGTACCAACGGTGATATTCCCGATTCATGCCGACAATGTTGTTCAATTTTCCCGATTCGCGAAAAAACCCGCCACCTCCTCCGCCAATGCCTGTTCGCGGGCCGCCTTGCCGGGATACTCGAAATGCCCGGCCGGCAGCACCGACAAACGCCGGCAGCGTTGCGGGATCGCGTTGTGAATGGCGAACTGGCCGGGTGGCGGCACCGCCGGGTCGAACAGCGCCGCCGCCACCAGGACAGGAATCGACAAAAACCGGGCAGCGGCAGCCGCATCGTAGTAAGCCAAGGTTTCGATTACGTTAAACCGGTGCCGGCGCTGATAAGCGCGCACCGCTTCGCCACTGCCGACGCAGGGCAAGGTCAGGCGCAAGGCCTGATGGCCAAAGCTCGGCACTTCCAGAAACAGTTGCCCGATGCGCGCATCCCAAGGCGCGGCCATGGCGGCGATGCCGCCGGCGAAACTGACGCCCATGACCGAAATGCGCCGCGCCACTTCGGGAAACAGCGAAACCAGCGCCGACACGCCCAGCCACAGATCGTCGACGCAGCCGCCCAGCACATATCGATCCCGCGATTCGATAGCGTGCAGCACATGCTGGTACGGCTGTCCGGACAAGCCCGCGACCGGACTCAGACCCATGCCGCGAAAACACGGAAACAGCAGCACCGCGTCATCCAGACCGGCCAGCGCATCCGGCGCATCGCGCCCGCCATAGCCGTGGCCGACCAGCACGCCGCGCACTGGCGCGGCGGCCAACGGCGTCAGCAACCAGCCGCCGATATCCACCGCGTCGCTGGAGCGATAGCGCAGCGCATGCACCCGATGCTTGCCCAGGACCTGGCCGGTGTCGGTCAACCGTGGCCGCGCGTCGAGCGCCAACGCGGTCTGGTAGCGCGCCCGCCAGAAATCGGCGAAATCAGCCGGCGGCACAGGCGGTTCGATGGCGAGCAATTGCGTCAGATCCAGCCCATAAGCGGGATCGAACGGATAGGCATGCGAAAATAGTTGACTGGTCATCGAATTGGCCAGGAAGCTCGTAACGGCCCGATTCTAGTGGGGTGTTGCACGCTAGCAGCCTGTCGGAGTTTAGATCGTGGGCTGCAAAGCCCGGGCGTACAAGCGGGAAAACGACAGCGACGGCTTATTAGTCGGCTCCTTGCCCCATAGACCTGATTGCAGCCGCACAGGCCATCCACTAAGATGCACACGACAATGTACACACAGGAGGCATACATGCCCGTACAAATCAGCCGCGTATTCATGAACGGCAACAGCCAGGCGGTGCGAATTCCCCAGGAATTCAGGCTGGCCAGCAGTCGCGTTGAAATCTCGCGCAATGACGCCGGCGATCTGGTGATTCATCCCCTTCCGACTGATCGTGGACAGGCGCTGCTGGAAGCGCTGGACGGCTTCGACGAGGAATTCATCGAGATCATGGAAGAAGACCGTCTTGCACAAGCGCCGGCGCAGGAACGCGAGCCGCTATGAAGTACATGCTCGACACCAACATCGTCATCTATTTCATCAAAAACAAGCCGCCGGCGGTGGCGGAGCGCATCAACTCCCTTGCTACCGTTGACACCGTTTGCATGTCCTTCTTTACCTACGCTGAATTGCTCAAGGGCGCTGAGCGCAGCAGCCGAAAATCCGATGTGCTGCGCCGTCTTGACAGTCTCACTCGTCAAATTCCGGTGATGTATGGCCCGCCACCCGACATTTGTACACACTATGCACGGCATGCCACGCAACTGCACCTGGCCGGCACGCCCATCGGCGGCAACGATTTATGGATCGCCTGCCATGCCCTGGCCGAAAACAGCATCCTGGTAACCAACAACACTACCGAGTTTGAACGGATAGCCGGATTGCCCCTTGAGAACTGGGTGAACTGAATATAGTGCGGACGCCATTACAATCCGGCCTCTCCCGAGAAAGCACCCCATGTCCGACCACTTCGATCCCGAACTGACCGCCCTGAAACTGCCGCCGCATTCGGTCGAGGCGGAACAATCCGTGCTGGGCGGCCTGATGCTGGAAAACAATGCCTGGGAACGGGTTGCCGACCTGATCAACGAGCAGGATTTCTATCGCGCCGACCACCGCGCGATCTGGCGTCAGATCACCCGGCTGATCGACGCCAACAAGCCGGCCGACGTGGTCACCGTGGCGGAAGCGCTGGAATCGTTCGGCAAGCTCGACGAAACCGGCGGCCTCGGCTACCTCGCCGCGCTGGCGCAGAACACGCCGTCCGCCGCCAACATCCGCCGCTATGCGGAAATCGTGCGCGAGCGCGCGGTGTTGCGCAAACTGGTCGAGGTCGGCGCCGAGATTGCCGAATCGGCGTTCAGCCCGGAAGGCCGCAGCGCGGCGGAAATCCTTGATCAAGCCGAAGCCAAGGTATTCGAGATCAAGGAAGCCGGCGCCAAGACCACGCAAGGCTTCCAGGCCGTGCAACCGCTGCTGATGGAAGTGGTCACCCGCATCGACGAGCTCTACAACCGCGACAACCCAAGCGAAGTCACCGGCGTGCCGACTGGCTTCGTCGACCTCGACACCAAGACCTCCGGCCTGCAACCGGGCGATCTGATCATCGTCGCGGGGCGGCCCTCAATGGGTAAAGCACAACCGCTGGATGCGCAGGTGCGGACGCGAACCGGCTGGCGTCGCATGGGCGATTTGCAGGTTGGCGATGCGCTGGCGTCTCTGGATGGGGAAGCCTCCATCGTCAAGGGCATTTACCCGCAAGGCCGCCGCCAGATTTACCGAGTACGTTTTTCCGACGGCCGTTCAACCGAGTGTTGTGCCGAACATCTCTGGCGCGTCCACTACCGCGATTGGTCAGCGCCGCGCGTGCTGCGCACCGATCAGGTTCAGGCCATGCTGACGCGGGTACGCTACCGCAACCGCCTGTGGATTGAATTGCATACCGGCGAATTCGGCCACGATGATGCATTGCCGGTCGATCCCTGGTTGTTGGGCGCACTCCTGGGCGATGGCTCGCTGTCCGGCAGCGCACTCCGCTTTTCCACCGCCTCCGATGAAATGTTGCGGCGTGTCAGCGCCCGCATCGGCGAGACGATGACCGTCACCCATGCCGGAAATTACGACTACCGCATCATCCGCAAAACCCTCGCTGAACTCGACGGCGGCGAACGTCCCGACGTCAATCCGATTCGATCCAGCCTGGAACAACTGGGCTTGTGGAACACCAACAGCGCCAACAAGTTCATCCCACGCCTGTATCTGGAAGCGCGGCGCGAGGTCAGACTGGATGTGCTGCGCGGCCTGCTCGATACCGACGGTTGGGTGGAAAGCTGGGGTAGCGTTCGTTTGTCTACCGCCAGCCGGCAACTTGCCGAGGACGTTGCCGTACTGGTGCGTTCGCTTGGCGGCTGGTGCTCGATCAACGCCAAACAACCGCATTTCCGCGGCAAACACGACAGCGAACCACGTCTTGGCCTGCCGGCGCATGTGTGCAACATCTACCATCCGGAACCCCGCTCCCTGCTTTTGCAATCGGAAAAATTGGCTCGCCTGCCGGAAACCTGGCAACGCCACAAACGGCTGACTTTTGCCAGCATCGAACCCAGCCGCGCGGCCGAGTGCCAGTGCATCGCCGTCAGCCATGCCGAGCGGCTGTACATCACCGACCAGGACGTGGTGACGCACAACACCGCCTTCAGCCTGAACATCGCCGAAAACGTCGCACTCGACTCGAACATGTCGGTCGCGGTGTTCAGTATGGAAATGGGCGCGGCGCAACTGGTGATGCGGATGTTGGGTTCGGTCGGCCGACTCGATCAGCACAAACTTCGCACCGGCCGCATCGGCGAGGATGACTGGCCGCGGCTGACGCACGCGCTGGGCCGGCTCAACGAGACGCCGTTCTTCATCGACGAATCGCCCGGCTTGAGCGCGATGGAAGTGCGCGCCCGCGCCCGCCGGCTGGCGCGGCAGTGCAAGGAAGATCGTCCGCTCGGCCTGATCGTGCTCGACTACATCCAGTTGATGTCCGGCAGCAGCAGCGGCCAGAGCGAGAACCGGGCGACGGAAATCTCGGAAATCTCGCGTTCGCTCAAAGGCCTGGCAAAAGAACTCCACGTACCCGTTATTGCCCTCTCGCAGTTGAACCGATCACTGGAACAACGACCGAACAAGCGGCCGATCATGTCCGATTTGAGGGAATCGGGCGCAATTGAACAGGATGCCGACGTCATCCTGTTCATCTATCGCGACGAGGTCTACAACCCGGACAGCCCGGACAAGGGCACCGCCGAGATCATCATCGGCAAGCAGCGTAACGGCCCGATCGGCACCGTGCGGCTGACCTTCCTCGGCGAATACACCAAGTTCGAGAGCTTCGCCGGTGGCGGCGACGGCGGTTATGGCGATTAAGCCGGAGTTGTCATGAGCCGTCCGCTGATTGCCCGCATCGATACCGCCGCCCTCGCCCACAACCTGGGCGTGGCGCGCGCCGCCGCGCCGCGCGCGAAGGCTTTCGCGGTGGTCAAGGCCAACGCCTACGGACACGGACTGACCCGCTCGGCCCGGGCTTTACGCGCGGCAGATGGCTTTGCCGTGCTGCGCGTCGAAGAAGCCGCGCAATTGCGCAGCGAGGGCTACACCCACCCGATCATCTTGCTGGAGGGCTTCTTTCATCCCGACGAATTGCCGGAAATTGCCCGGCTGCGCCTGCGTCCGGTGATCCATCGCACGGATCAGGCCGAGATCCTGGCCAAGAGCAAACTCGGCCAGCGCGTCGACGTGCTGCTCAAACTCAACACCGGCATGAACCGCTTGGGCATCAACCCGAAGCGCTTGCCGGAAACCCTGGCGACGCTGCGCGGCGCGGCGCATATCGGCGGTATCACACTGATGACCCACTTCGCCCGCGCCGATGATGACGCTGCCTGTGTCGAGCAGCAATTACTGCGTTTTCAGGAAGCCGCGCAAGGATTGAATCTGCCCGCCAGCCTGGCCAACTCCGCCGCCATCCTGCGCCATCCGCAAACCCATGCCGACTGGGTGCGCCCCGGCATCATGCTGTATGGCGCATCGCCATTTGCCGATCAAACCGGCGAGGCACTCGGTCTGTTGCCGGTGATGACGCTGGAAAGCAAGTTGATCAGCGTGCAATTTGTGCGCAAGGGCGAAGGCGTCGGTTACGGCGCGCGCTTCATTGCCGACCGCGACATGAAAATCGGCATCGTCGCCTGCGGCTACGCCGACGGCTACCCGCGCCATGCCGATACCGGCACGCCGGTCCTGGTCGGCGGCCAACTCACCCGCACGCTGGGCCGGGTGTCAATGGACATGCTGAATGTCGATCTGACCGCAACGCCCACCGCGCATGTCGGCAGCCCGGTCACGCTATGGGGCGTCGGCCTGCCGGTCGAACAGGTCGCCGCAGCCTGCGGCACCATCTCCTATGAACTCCTCACCGCCCTGGCGCCGCGCGTGCCGGTGGAAGAAAGCTGAAAGCCATGTCCGACATCCTGAACAAGATCCTTGCCACCAAAGCCGAAGAAGTCGCCGCCGCGCGACGCATCGAGCCGCTCGAAGTCGTGCGCGAAGCGGCCGAATTGATGCCGCCGACGCGGGATTTCGTCGGCGCGATTCGCGCCAAGATCGTCGCGCGTCAGCCGGCGGTGATCGCTGAAATCAAGAAGGCCAGCCCGAGCAAAGGCGTGATCCGCGCCGATTTCCGACCTGCCGAGATTGCCGCCAGCTATGCCGCCGGCGGCGCGGCCTGCCTGTCGGTGCTGACCGACAAGGACTATTTCCAAGGCTCGGCGGAATATCTGAAAGCCGCGCGCGACGCCTGCGATCTGCCGGTGCTGCGCAAGGATTTCATGATCGACCCGTACCAGGTCTACGAAGCCCGGGCGATGGGCGCCGACTGCATCCTGCTGATCGTCGCCGCGCTGAGCCTGGCGCGGATGCGGGAACTCGAAGCCATCGCCGACAGCCTGGGCATGGCGGTGCTGGTGGAAAGCCATGACGCCGACGAGCTGGAAACCTCGCTGCGCCTGCAAACACCGCTGATCGGCATCAACAACCGCAATCTGCGCAGCTTTGAAACCCGTCTCGAAACCACCATCGACCTGATGAAACGAATTCCGAGCGACCGCATCGTGGTCACCGAAAGCGGCATTCTGGCCCCGGCCGATGTCGAGTTGATGCGCGCGCACAACGTCGATACCTTCCTGGTCGGCGAAGCCTTCATGCGCGCCGAAGATCCCGGCGCGGAACTTGCCCGGCTGTTCAGAGGTCAGGCCGGTAACGCATAAATTCCTCACCCATGGCCTCTTCCAAGCGTTGGATATTCCCGGTTTCCATCATCGTCATCGCCGCCGCCGCCCTGGCTTTCTGGCAACCCTGGAAGCCATCCGTATCCACCCAGCAATATCGCCTGACCAAGGTCGAACGCGGCGCGCTGTCCGCCGCCGTTTCCGCCAGCGGCACGCTCAGCGCCCTGGTCACGGTGCAGGTCGGCTCGCAGGTTTCCGGGCTGATCAAGGAAATCAACGCCGATTTCAACAGCGAAGTCAAAGCCGATCAGATCATCGCCCGGCTGGACCCGCAAAGCTTCGAATCCCGCGTCACCCAGGCCGAAGCCGACCTGCGGGCGGCGGAAAGCGCCATCGACGTGGCGCGCGGCAACCTCTTGGCGCGGCAAACCGGCGTCAACCAGGCACAGATCGCGCTGGATGAGTCGTTGCGCAATCTGCAACGCAAACGCGACCTGATCGCCCAGGGCTTTCTGTCCACCGCCGAGCTCGACAGCGCCGCCAGCGCCGCCGACATCGCCCGCGAGCAACTGCAAC
>JAGUXX010000288.1 GCA_020061585.1 Betaproteobacteria bacterium
ATCCGCTGCCGGCGCTCTCCGCCGCGACCCGGCCGCCATGCAGTTCCACCAAGCGGCGCACCAGGGTGAGGCCGATGCCCAGGCCGCCTTGCGCGCGGTCCAGTGTGCGCTCGCCCTGCTGGAACGGTTCGAAGATTTCAGGCAGCAGTTCGGCCGGTATGCCCATGCCGTTGTCGCTCACTCGCAGTTCGAGTTCGCCATCCAGCAGGCGGCCGGCCAATTCGATGCGCCCGCCTTCAGGGGTGTACTTGGCGGCATTGTCGAGGAGGTTTTGCAATACCTGTATCAGGCGGACCGGATCGCCTTCCAGGACCACCTCGGATTCGGGCAGCGCGATCGTGAATTGGTGGCGCTTGGCTTCCATCACCGGCTGCATGGCTTCGCCGGCCTGGCGGATCAGATCGGTCAGTTCGACGCGGGTATTGTTGAGCTTGATCTTGCCGTGGGCGATGCGCGAGACATCCAGCAATTCGTCGACCAGATGGGTGAGATGGCTGACCTGGCGTTCGATAATGTTCTGCGCCCAGCGTACGCGCGGTTCGTCGATTTGCAGCCGGCCGAGGATGTGCGCGGCATTGCGGATCGGCACCAGCGGGTTGCGCAATTCATGCGCGAGCATGGCCAGAAACTCGCTTTTGCGCTGATCCGCCTCGCGCAGGGCGCGCTCGGCGGCTTTGATGTCGGTGATGTCCTGGATCACCACGGCGCTGCCGAAGATGTTGCCGTTACGATCTCGTATCGGGGCCGCGCTGTTCAGGACATAGGCGTAAGTGGTGTCGAATCGCTGGATGCGCAACAACTGGTTGGCGACCGGTCGGCCGGTTTCGATGGCCCGCGCCGAGGCCCACTCATCGGCTTGCAAAGCAACGTCGCTGTCTGCCCACCATGCCAGCGGCCCTTCTCGTGTCGCAAGATGATCAGACTCGGCTTGCAACGGTTGGCCGCTATCTGCCCACCATGCCTGGTATTGGGCGTAACTGTCGACGCTGTCCTCCGATCGGTGCGGGCCGCGCCAGATCAGGTCGTAGCCGGGATTGACGTGGACGGTGCCGCCCCGCTTGTCGACGATGGCCACACCGACCGGCAATGTTTGCATCACGGTTTCGAGCAGGTTCTTTTCCTCGATGGCCGTGATACGCGCCGCTTCCAGCGCTTGTTCAATTCGCTTGCGGGCGGTGATGTCGAGGTTGATGCCGATCATGCGCAGCGGCTCGCCGTCCGGGCCGGGCTCGATGCGGCCCATGCCGGACAGCCAGCGTTCGCCGAATGCCGGCCCGCGCACGCGGAATTCGGCGCGGTATTCGGTGACGCGCCCCGCGCGCACATCGTCGATCGCTTGCTTGACGCGCGCCAGGTCGTCGGGGTGTACGCAGCGTTGCCAGTCGCTCTGGGTCGGCATGCCGTCGTGCGGATCGAGGCCGTACAAGGCGTAGTTCTCCGGCGACCAGACGATATCGCCGCCGCGGATATCCCAATCCCAGATGCCGGCATGGGCGGCGTTCAGCGCCAGACGCAGCCGTTCTTCGTTGTTGCGGCGTGTGTCGTCGGCCAGTTTGCGGGCGGTGACGTCGACGCAGGAACCGATATAGCCGAGGAATTCATCGGCGGGGCTGAAATGCGGTTTGCCGCGGTCGAGTATCCAGCGGTACTGGCCGTCGGCGCGGCGCAGCCGGTATTCCATTTCAAACGGCTCGCGGCGCGCGAAATGCTCGTTGTATGTCGCCAGGCACTGTGGCCAATCGTCCGGATGCACGCCCTCGGCCCAGCCGTTGCCGATCTCCTCGGCCAGGGCGCGTCCGGTGAAGTCCAGCCATTGTTGGTTGAACCAGTTGCAAAGCTGGTTGGGGCCGGCGATCCAGATCAATACCGGCGCGGCGTTGGCCATGCTCTGGAAACGTCGTTCGCTGGCGCGCAGGGCGGCCTCGCCGCGTTTCTGCTGGCTGATGTCGCGTATCGTCTTGATCACGTATTCCGGCCTGCCGTCGTGATGCCGCACACACTTCGCCGCCAGGTCGACGTCGATGTAACCCCCATCCTTGCGGACCAAGCGCTCCGTCAACTGGTAGCCATCGCTGTTGCCGGAGATCAGTCGCTGGTATTCCCGGGCGGATTCGTCGAGGTCGGCGGGATGGGTCAGTTGCTGCCAGGTGGTGTCGACCAGTATTTCCTCGCGTGAGTAGCCGAGCATCTCGCACAGGCGTTGGTTGACGTGCAGCCAGCGGCCAGTGGCCGGGTCGATGATCGCCATGCCCATGAACGGCAGGTCGTAGAACATGCTCAATAGCCGGTTCAGTTCGCCGGTGCGGGCCAGAAGTTCCAGTTGGTGGCCGCGCTGCTGTTGGCGCCACAGCAGCGGCAAGGTCAGGGCCAGGGCGATGGCGGAGACCAGCGTCACCCCGCCGACCCAGGCGATCAGGGTGTGCAGTGGTTGCATGATCTCGTCGCGATCCACCTTGGCGACCAGCATCCACTCCGTGCCCTGGATCGGACGGGTCGCGGCCAGCACCGGGATGTCGCGGTAGTCGCGACCCTCGAACCTTTGCGGCTTGACGCTGCGCAAGGCGATAGCGGCGGGCAATTTGATGGCGTCCAGCGGCAGCCGCAAGGCAAACGACGTGCCTGGGCGGTGGCGCAACTGGTTCAGGAACAGCACTTTGTCGCCATCCTGCCGGACCAGCAGGGTCTCGGCGCTGGGGCTGGCGCTCGGCCAAGTCTGAATGAAGGGGAGCAGGAAAGTGTCGGCCGGGCTGCGCAGCAGAATCGCGCCGACCCGCGCGCCGCTGTCGGTCTGGATCATCGGGGTGATCAGGTCCAGCCAGACCTGACCGGCGGCGTCGCGATAAAGCTCGCCTAGTTGCGGCTGACGACTGGCCAGCGCCGCCGCCAGCAGCGCGCGCCGCTGCGTCGACAGGCGCCGCGGATCGCGCTGGGCGTCGAGCAATTCCACCTGATAGCCAAAGCCGTGACGCAGGGCGGCGACAGTGCGGGCGATGCGCGCGCCGACGTCTGGGTCGCCTTGCTTGAACCAGTGCTCCAGGTCGTTGATCAGGCCGCTTTGGTGCATCAGCATCTCGGCATCTCCCCGGCGTTCGCGCAGCCAGGCTTCGATCTGTTTTGCCTTGAGCAGTCCGACCGAGTCGAGGTTGGCGAGCGCTTCCTGACGCAAGCGCGGGCCTTCGATTTGCAGCAGCGCATAGCCCAGCAGCGGGGCCGCCAGGAGCAGCGCCAGCAAGGTCAGGAGCAGAAAAGCGGGAAGACGTTGGGTGCCAGGCATCGATAAAGCTCGCGAAGGACTGCTCAATCAAGCCGCAAATTAGCATATTCGCCCATTTGGCCGGCGGATGCCGACCAATATCGCTCGTCGCTAAGCCGCGAGCGGGGGGCGGCGAGATCAACCAACGCGGTACGCGTCGAGCGGAGTGCTATCCTTGGAGCCTGTCGGGCTTTGGTCGTCGATAGCGAAAAACGACCTCGGCGCGGTCGACTTCCTGCTTATACCCCCAGGACTTTGCGGCCGACGATTCCAAAGTCAGCCAGGCTCCTGGCCAGGCCTACTTGCACCACTCTTACAGGAAGCCCTCATTCGTGCGTGTGCTGATCGTCGAGGATGACCCGATTTTGCAGGATAGTCTGATGCGCGCCATGCGCGCCGCCGGCTATGCCATCGATCTGGCTGGCGATGGCGATCTGGCGTTGGGTTTGCTGCGCGGTGGCGGTTTCGATCTGGTGATACTCGATCTCGGCTTGCCGAAAGTCGATGGTTTGCAGGTGTTGCGTCAGGCGCGCGCCAATGGTTGCCGAACGCCGATGATCATCCTGACGGCGCGGGATGGCATCGAGGATCGGGTCAAGGGGCTGGATCTGGGCGCCGACGATTATCTGGCCAAGCCGTTTTCGCTGGTCGAACTGGAAGCCCGGGTTCGCGCGTTGTTGCGGCGCGGTCAGGGCGGCATGCCGCTGGTCAGTTGCGGTTCGCTGACTTACGATACCGTCGGTCGACGGGCCAGCATGGGCGATACCGCGATCGAATTGTCGCTGCGCGAGATTTCCGTGCTGGAGGCGCTGTTGGCGCGTCTCGGCAAGGTGGTGAGCAAGGACCAGTTGATCGAAACCCTGTGCGGTTATGGCGAGGAAGTCAGCGCCAATGCGATCGAGGTCTATGTGCATCGCTTGCGCAAGAAACTGGAACCGGCCGGGGTCACCATCCGCACCTTGCGGGGCCTGGGTTATCTGATGGACAAAATGTGATGAAGATTAGCGTTCAAACCGAGGCTTTCGATCTTGCCGCCGAAGTCGCCGCGCTGTATCAGGCCAATCCGAAGGTCGGCGCGGTGGCCAGTTTCCTGGGGCTGGTGCGCGATATCAACGAAGGCCAGGGAGTCAGCGCGATGACCCTGGAACATTATCCCGGCATGACCGAAAAGGCGTTGGCGCGGATCGTCGAAGACGCGCGCGGGCGCTGGGAAGTGCTGGATGTCTGCGTGATACACCGGGTCGGGCCGTTGTATCCGACCGATCCCATCGTGCTGGTCGCGGTGGCGTCCAGTCACCGCGGTGATGCTTTCGCCGCCTGTGAGTTCATCATGGATTTCCTGAAAACCCGTGCGCCGTTCTGGAAGAAGGAAGCCACGCCGGCGGGCGAGCAATGGGTCGATGCGCGCGAGTCGGATGAATCGGCGGCGGCGCGCTGGGGCTGAGGGACGCAAACTCGCCGACAACTCGGTTATGCGGCTTCCGGTTCGAAGCCGTCATGCCAGATACAGACCCGGTTGCCGCCTTCCGATTTGGCGATGAGTTGGGCGCGTTCGACGCGTTCCAGGGTTTCGTCGATGAAGAAGATCGGTTCCAGGTTGACGATGCCGAACGAGGCGGTGAGTTTGCATTTGCCTGAGGTGGTCTTGAACGCGTGGGCGGCGAGTTTTTCGCGCAGGCGGTTGATCAGCACGCCGGCTTGTTCGATGTCGATGTTGGGCAGGCAGAGCAGGAATTCTTCGCCGCCGAGGCGGAACAAGGTGTCGTAGCCGCGCAGGTGTTTGGCGAAGAAACCGGCTACC
This sequence comes from Betaproteobacteria bacterium, assembly GCA_020061585.1. Taxonomy (GTDB): domain Bacteria; phylum Pseudomonadota; class Gammaproteobacteria; order Burkholderiales; family Thiobacillaceae; genus PFJX01. Next base: position 5,055 of record JAGUXX010000288.1, read on the forward strand.
GCCTTGAGCATTTCGTCGCCGGTCTGTTGCCCGTACTGGGCGTTGACCGCGGCAAAATCGTCGAGGTCGACAAAGCAGATCGCGCAGGGTTGGCGGGTGCGTTGCACGCGTTCGATTTCTTCCGCCAGGCGCAGCTGCACCGCTTGGCGGTTCCACAGACCGGTGAGTTGGTCGACCGCGCCCAGGCGTTCGGTGAGTTCCTGTTCCTTGCGCCGCAACAGTTGCCGAACCCGGCTGGCGATGGCGACCAGCGCATCATAGTCGGCGGCGGCGATGGGTTGGTTGGCGGCCTGGGTTTGCAGCAAATGACTGGCGATTTCATGCATAGCCTGATGCGCGACTTCCAGCGCGGCATGGCTGGGGTCTTGCGCGGCGCGGTCATGTTCGGCGCCATGCAGCCAATGTCCGAGATGACAGCGCAGATGCGCCTCCCGGGACAGATCGTCGGGGTTGACGTTGCCGCCGCAGATCAATTGCCGATTCAGCCGCGCCAGCCATTGCGCATGGTGCGCGATGGCGCGGTCGAGTTCATGCAGGCACTTGAGGGTTTCGGCGTGGGCTTGTTCGGATAGGGTCATGGCACGGTCGCTTGATGATCGGAGTGGAGCGCGGGATGGTTCGCCTGCGGGCGATCCAGGTGGTAACCCTGGGCTTTGTCCACGCCCAGTCTGACCAGTAACTTGAGCGTGGCTTCGTCCTCGACGAATTCGGCGACGGTGGTTTTGCCGAGGCCGCGCGCGACTTCCACCATGCCGCGCACGAAGACCTGGTTTTCATGGTCGTGCGGCAGGTTGCGGATGAACATGCCGTCGAGCTTGATGGTGTCGACGCGGATGTGCTTGAGGTAGGCGAAGGAGGCGAAGCCGGCGCCGAAGTCGTCCAGGCAGACGCCGCAACCGGTCTGCTTCAAGGCTTCAATGAAGCGTTCCGCGTCGGTGAGGTCGGAAACCGCGGCGGTTTCGGTGATTTCGATCAGCAGCCGCGAGGGCTCGGCGCGGAATTCGCGCAGCAGGTCGGCGATGTAGTTGGGCAACGCCGGGTCGTCGAACGAACGGCCGGAAATGTTGACCGCGATCGGCGGCGCATGCGGACGTTCGCTCAGCAACTGGATGGCCTGACGCAATACCCAGCGGTCGATTTCGAGGATCTTGTTGCTCTTCTCGGCGATCGGGATGAACAGGCCGGGCGCGATCAGTTCGCCGGTGGTTTCGTCGCGCAGCCGAATCAGCGCTTCGAGATGCCCGAGTTTGCGCGTCTTGGTGTGGTAGACGCCCTGGTAATGCAGTTCGAACAGGTTGTCGCGCAGGGCGCACGCCAGGCGCTCGTTCCAGGACAGGCGGCTGACCATTTCCGGTGTCGTATCGAGATCGGCGCGGTAGCTGCGCCAGGCATTCTTGCCGGCCTGCTTGGCTTGATACATGGCGGCGTCGGCGCAGGCCACCAGTTGGTCCTGGTCGGCGGCATGCTGGGGGTAGTAGGCGATGCCCAGGCTGGACGAAATGTGCAGCGACTGGCCTTCGAAGCGGAACGGGATCTGGGCGATGGCGCGCACCACGCGTTCGGCGAGGGCTTCGGCCTGGTGCACTTCGGCGGCGCCGAGCAGGATCGCGAATTCGTCGCCGCCGAGTCGAAACAGCATTTCGTTGCGCCGGGTCAGGCCGGATATTTCGCCGGCGACGCGCACCAGCATGGAATCGCCAGCGGTATGGCCGAAGTGGTCGTTGATGGTCTTGAATTCATCGAGGTCGAAATAGAGCAGCGCGGATGTCGCCGCGTGGCGACTGGATTCGGCCAGCATGCGCTCCAGCTCGATCTGGAAGCGATGCCGGTTGTACAGGCCGGTGAGCGAATCGCGTTCCGCGAGATAGAGCAGTTGCTCGGCGGTCTGGCGTTCGCTGGTGACGTCCTCGTAGATCCACAGATGACCGATGAACCGCGCTTCGCGATCGCGCACGGCATAGCTCAACTGGGTGACCACGCGACCGTCGCGGATGATGATTTCATGGGTGTCGGCATCGATGCGGTGATTCAGGACCTCGCCGAGGTAGTCGCGATAGATCTCCGGCTGCACCAGTTCGCAGGCGCTGCGCGCGAAAATGGCGTCGGTGCTCTGGCCGATCAGATCGGTGTCCGCCGACAATTGCCAGATCTGGTTGAAGGCCGGGTTGTGATAGTTGACGCGGTGATCGATACCCACAAACAGAATGCCCAGATTCATCGCCGACAGCAGCGCCTTGAGGCGCGCGCGTTCGGTTTCGGCGCCGGCCAGATACTCCAGGGCTTGCGCTTCGGAAGACTTGAGTTCGGAAATGTCGCGAATACTGGCGCGGATGCCGAGGAACTGGTTGTCGCGGCTGTAGATCGGGTGCCAGTTGACGGCCGCCCAGAACTGCGTGCCGTTCTTGCGCATCATGCGGAACTGGAAACCTTCGCCGGTGGCGCCGCGCAACGCATGCTGGAAATGCTTTGCCGCCTCGATGCGGTCGATTTCCGCGATCAGGCACAACGGAAAACCGTGCAGCGCCAGGCATTCGTCGGGGTTGTAGCCGGTCATTCGCTCGGCGGAAGGATTGACCCAGATCGCGCGACCGCTTGGTTCGATCCACAGTTCGAGGTCGTAGGTGTAGTTGGCGATGGCGAAAAAGCGTTGCTCGCTGTCGCGCAATTCCGATAGCTGAATTCGGAGTTGTTGCGCCATGGCGCGAAAGGCAAAGGCCAGTTGGCCGACTTCATCCGGTCCGGAGGCGGGCAGCAACGCGTCGAAATTCTGGTCGGCCAGCGCGTGGCTGGCATGGGTGAGTTGTTGCAGCCGTCTGGTCAGCCACCAGCCGATCAGGGCGAGGGTGAGAAAGGTCAATATCACCGCCGCGAGGCCGACGTATATGCCCTGGCGCACGGCGCGCTTGCGCGCTTCGATCAGAAATTCGGTGCTGATGCCTAGCCGCAGGCGGCCATACTCGATGCCCGATAGGTGGATCGCGGTTTCGGTATCGAACACCCGGTCCGCTTCATCGCCGAGTTTCCGGTCCAGATCGGGCAGCGTTTGCGCCGCGTCCAGGCCGGCGCTGGCGATGCGTCGTCCATTCGGGTCGAGCAGCGCCAGATAGACAAACGCACTCTGGCCGCGCGCTTCTTCGAGTATCTCGATCAGGACGCCGTAGTCGCGGTGCATCAACGGCGCGCCGAGGGCGGCGTTGAGCAATGGAATCGCGCTGTCGACGCGCAACTGGGTCTTTTTGATCAATTCCTGTTCGGTCAATTTCAAGTTGCTGATGACCAGCATGCCGAGCATCAAGGCTTCCACCAGCAAGCCGGCGAGGGTCAACTTCAACCATAGCGGTGCGTGCGGCAGCAGTTTCACTTCAGCGCCTTGCGGATTTCCGCGAGATAGACATCGGCGCGCTTCATCTCCGCCGCGTCGACCGGAATCAGCTTGGTGTAGCCAACCCGGGCCAGGAATTCGACGCCTTCGGCCCGCCGCGGGAAGGCCAGCAGGGCGGACTTCAGCCGACTCGCGCGGGAAGGCGGCATGCCGGACCTGGCGATCAGGACGAAAGCCGGAATGTTGGCGATATGTTTTTTTAGCAGCAGCTTGTCACGTACGTCATCCGGCATCTGTTTCAAGCCCTGGCTGGTGGTCACGGCGGCGGCGGAAAGTCCGCCAGCCACTGAATAAGCGGCGCTGGCATGGGTGCGGTGCTCGACGATGCGATAGTCGCGATCCGCTTCGAGACCTTGCGTCGCGAGATATTGCAGGGTCGCCGTGACGGTGATGGCGAGCCGGTCGATGACCGCAAGCTGCTTGCCGCGCAGATCGGCGACGCTGTTCAAGGGACGCTCGGCGGCGTGCATCAGCAAGGCGTCGTGATCGGGCGCGAACTGCGCCAAGGGTTGGAAACCAGCGTCCAGTTGCGCGATCCGGGCAAAGTGCGCCGGGGTGATGGTCAGATCGAAATCGCCACTCAGCAGACGGTTGTGGAAGCGGCGAAAATCCGCTCCGCTCTCGATCCGCACCGGCTGTCCAAGCTGTTTTTCCAGGTAGGCGCGCAACGGTTCGAAGCGTTCGGTGAGTACGCGCGCGCTGTGGACGGGCGGCAGGCCGAGAATGAAGGCCGACTCGGCCCGCGCGGTCGCGGCGGCGATCACCAGCAGCATCAACGCCAGCAGGCGGAACAGCGGGTGGAGGCGGGGCGCGCGCATCAGGCGGTCAGCGTCTTGATCAGCACTTTCGAGCGACGCTGCCAGTTGTACAACTCCTTGCGCGGCGCCGGCAGATCTTCCGGCTGGCCGAGGATGAAGCCGCGTTCGATGAACCAGTGCGTGGTGCGCGTGGTCAGCACGAACAACTGGGTCAGGCCCTGCTCCAGCGCGGCTTCCTCGACGGCGGCCAGCAGCGCGTCGCCACGTCCGCCGCGGCGAAATTCGCGGGCCACCGCGAGACAGGCCATTTCCGCCGCGCCGGTCTCGGGAAACGGATAGAGCGCCACGCAGCCGACGATGCGGCCATCCAGTTCATCGACGAAAAACTGTTCGACTTCCTGTTCCAGCCGCTCGCGCGAACGCCGCACCAGGATGCCTTCGGTTTCCAACGGTTCGATCACCGAGACGATGCCGCCGACATCTTCGATGCTGGCCGGACGCAGGTTTTCCACCGATTGCCGGGTGATCATGGTGCCGACCCCGGCATGGGTGAACAATTCCATCAGCACCGCGCCATCGACATCGGCGCCGATCAGATGCACTTTGCCGACGCCTTTTTTGCAGGCCAGCGCGGCGTGCGGCAGATACAGCTTCATGTCGCCCTCGGGTAGTTCGCGCAGCAGTTTGGGGACTTGCGCGGCGGTGAGCCGGTTGATCCGCCGGCCCTTGCTGTCGATGGTGTCGCCATGGTCGAGGATGAACACCAGCTTGTCGGCTTCCAGCGCGATGGCGGCCTGGGTGGCAACCTCCTCCAGAGTCAGATTGAACACCTCGCCGGTGGGCGAGTAGCCGAGCGGCGAGAGCAGCACGATTTCACCGGCGGCAAGACGATCGCGTATCGGGGCGACGGCGATCTTGCGCACCTCGCCGGTGAATTGCAGATCGACGCCATCCAGGACGCCGGCGGGTTGCGCGGTGACGTAGTTGCCGGAAGCGACGCGAATCTCGGCGCCGGCCATCGGCGTGTTGGGCAGGCCGACCGACAGCAGACTTTCGATATCCACCCGCACCGAACCGACCGCATCCTTGACATGTTCCAGCGCTTCGCTGTCGGTCACCCGGCGGCCTTGCACGTACTGCGCTTCCTGCACCAGACGTTCCTCGACCTGGGGCCGCACGCCATGCACCAGAACCAGCCGCACGCCCAACGCATTGAGCAGGTTGATGTCGTACACCAGGTCGACGAAATCTTCGCGCAACATGGCGTCGCCGCCGAACGCCAGCACGAAGGTCTTGCCGCGAAAAGCGTGAATATACGGCGCGGCCGCGCGAAACCACTGCACGAATGATGTGCCTTCGGTTTCCGCCAATTTTGCCATGGTCCTCTCCTGTGTTACCGATGTTGGTCTGTTCTGTGCGGCTATTTCGGCTCGCCGCCGAAATACTTGAGCGCCTGACTGGTTACTTGAAGTCGCCCCAAACGGCTTGCATGGCGGCCAAGGCCGCCAGCGCGGCGGTTTCGGTGCGCAGTATCCTGGGACCCAGACGCAGCGGCACGCAGCCGGCCGCCAGAGCCGCCTGACGTTCGGTCGGGTCGAAGCCACCTTCCGGGCCGGCCAGCAGCACGATCGGGCCATCCGGCGCGGGCAGG
>JAGUXX010000209.1 GCA_020061585.1 Betaproteobacteria bacterium
CCGCATCGGCCTGGGCGACTTGCGCCAGCGCGGCGGCCACCTGATGTTCGGCGGCGCGCACGTCGGGCCGCTGGCGCAACGTCTCGGCGGGAAAACTCAACACCAGATCGTCGGCGGCTTGCGGCAGCGGAGCGTCCGCCGCCAACTTCGTCAACAAAGCCGCCGGCGGCTGGCCGGTGAGCACCGCCAGGGCATGGCGGGATTGATCGATGCTGGTCCGCAAGACCGGCAGTTGCGCGCGGGTCTGTTCAATCGCCGTGCGCGACTGTTCGACTTCGAGCGACGACACCAGGCCGGCCTGCAAGCGCCATTGAGTGATCCGCAGCGTCTCAAGCTGGCTGACCAGATTCGACTCGGCAATCGCCAACCGCGTCTGCGCGCCGCGCAGCGTGATGTAGCCCAGCGCCACCTCGGCCGCGATCGACACCTGCGTGTCGCCTAGACTCGCCGCACTGGCGCGGACATCGGCGTCGCCGGCGTCGACGCTGCTTTGCTTGCCGCCGAAGATATCGGGCTCCCAGCTTGCATCCAGACCGGCCTGGAAGTTGTTGACCGCTTTGCTGTCACCGGATTTGCCACGCTGCGCCGAAGCCGAAGCATCCAGCGTCGGCAACAGCCCGGCCGCCGCCACATCGCGCAGCGCCCGCGCCTGCCGCAGCGCAGACTGCGCGGACTTGACGCTGGTGTTGGCCCGCAAGGCCTGGGTCACCAGATCGGTCAGCACCGGGTCATCGAAGCGCGACCACCACTCGGCCAGCGAGCTGACGGTGGTTTGGCCGGCAACCGCCGGGGCAGCCCAGGCGGCCGGAATCTCCACGGCATCCGGCGCTGTGCGCTGTGGCGCCACTGAAGCGCAACCGCTCAGGCCCAGCGCCAGACAGATCGGGAGGAGGGGCGGGCGCAACCGGTTCCGCGTCGAATCGCTGAGCGCGGCGCGATAAAGAGTCATGAACAAGGTGAGCATTGAGTCAATAGAGCAGGGTTTATGGGGCGTGTTCAGGCGTGGAACGGCGTGGAATTCCGTTCGCTCCAGACCGCATGACTGTGCTGCTTATGATGCACTGCAACGATGTAAAGATATGTTCGGCAGCGCGCTTATTTTTGCTGGTTTCGGCAAGCGGCCGATGGGCGGGCGATGCCGGCGACAGGTTTCCTTGATTCAAGGTTCAAGGTTCAAGGTTCAAGGTTCAAGGTTCAAGGTTCAAGGTTCAAGGCGCCTGCCGACATGGAAGCCGGGCGATAAATTCCGCTCTATGTACGCTGACGCACGGTGCATCTGTCTGGCGTTCACCTAGCCTCTCAGGCATCGACGACCTGACGAAAACGGGTTCTCCCGAGCCATCCAAACAATGTAACCCTCATGATATATCTGCTAATCGAAGCTGAAATCGCCGCCAAGGCACCGGTTCATGCCGACGATGCCGGCGTATCGACCAGCATCGGGTATCAACTCGAATCTGATCCGCGCTATCAGAAACGGCATGGCGACCGCCGCAATGACCGAGGCGACCGCCGCAATGACCGAGGCGACCGCCGCAATGACCGAGGCGACCGTCGCATTAACCGCGGCGACCGTCGCCATGAAGCGCGTGGCGACCGCCGCAATGGCCGTGGTGAGCGTCGCCATGATGAGCGTGGCGATCGCCGCCGAGATGGTCGCGCCTAGCTCCGCCATGACTATTGATACGGTCAGATTTATCCGCGATTGCCGGTCGGGCCGCAGGGTGCGCCATGCGGTTTCACGGATAAATCGGGCCGGATCTATAGGGTGGCAAAGTCCGTCTTGAAGACCGATCGCAGCGAAGTACATGAGAAACGGCCGGTTCAGCATCGCACGGCACAGTATTTTTTCGGCGCGTCGAATGCACCGCAACGATGTAAAGATCAGTTCGGCAACGCGCTTGTATTGGGCGGTTTCGGCAAGCGGCCGATTGGAGCGCGATGACGGCGACAGGTTTCCTTGATTCAACAGCCGGCATGGAAGACGGGCGACAAATCCCGCGCTATGTACGCTGACGCACGGTTTATCCGCATCGAGTTCGCCTAGACTCTCAGGCATCGACGACCTGAAGGAAACAGGTTCTCCCGAGCCATTCATTCAAAGGAACTCTCATGAAATATCTGCTATTTGCGGCAGCACTTGCTGTCACTGCCCCGGTTCTTGGCGCCGATGTCGGCGTATCGCTCAGCATCGGTCAGCCCGGTTTCTACGGTCATATCGACATCGGCGATTTCCCGCGGCCGCAACTGATCTATGCGCAGCCGCGCGTCATGTATCGGGCAGCGCTGCACCGCCCGCCGGTCTACCTGCACGTACCGCCAGACCACGCGAAGAACTGGCGCTGGCATTGCCGCCAGTACAACGCCTGCAACGAGCGCGTCTATTTTGTGCAGAACAACTGGTATCAACATGAATATGTTCCGCATTATCAGAAACGCCATGGCAAGCCACACGACGACCGTGGCGATGACCGCCGTGATGGCCGCCGCGACGACCGCGGCGACGACCGCCGAGATGGCCGTGACGACGACCGCCGAGATGGCCGTGACGATGACCGCCGCGACGACCGTGGCGACCGTGGCGACAATCGCCGCGACGACCGCCGCGATGGCCGTGGCGATGATCGCCACGACAATGGTCGCGCTCACGGCGGCGGTCGCTGAGCCCAAGCTGAACCGCCGTGTCGAGCTACACCAAGATCATGGTCGGAGTCGGGATGGATGTCGCTGCATCGCGCTTGTCCACCGGGGTTCTGGCGTGGCGGGCGGCGACCAGACAAGGATCGGCGCGCAGCCCAGGCAAATGGCGTTTTGTATCAAACCGATCGCCGCGAAGCACGTGAAATACGGCCTGTTCAGCATCTCCAGAACACAGCATTTTTTCGGCGCGTTGATGTGTTGCGCGGCCGGCACGGCTGTCGCCGCATGTCCGCCAGCGCCGGCCGACTTCACTGAGCCGGCGGCGATACATCAATCGCTTGATCTGGCGCGCGAACTCGAAGCGCCCTGGCAGGCTGGCGGCAAGATTGTGCTGATTTGCGCGCCAGGCGGCGCGCCCAAGGTTGGCCGCTTGGCGCAACCACCGCGCAACCAGGCCGCCGAACAAGCTCGCCGCGTCGAACATTTCGCCATTGCGCAGCGCATCAATCTGGCGCGCAAAGGCGAAGTGCATCCCCTGGGCTTGGCGCTCGCCACGCCGCAACTGGAATTGCTGGAAAGCTTCGCGCTGAGCGACGCCGGCGCGCCCTGGTTGCGCGCAATTACCGATGACACCTTGCGTTTGTTCAATTGGGGCTACCTGGAATACGACGCGGCAGTGTGGCGGCGTGGCGTCAAACAGGGCCGTTTGCCAGCGCTCTCCGAACTGCTGACCGGACGCCTGACGGAAACCGCGCAGTTTGCCGACGACGCCGACATCTTCAAGTTCACCGGCTATGCCGGCCATGGCGCGATGGCGCATCCGGGCGCGGTCGGCCTGGGCGATGCCGGCCTGCGTGAGCGGTTTCCCGCCAGCAACGAACGGGTGGATCCGTTCGCCATCATTTCGCACGAACTCGGCCATACTCGCTACGGCGACCCGACCAGTGCCGGTAGTCTGGAGGGTGAAGCAAACACGGTAACGCGATATGAAAACCCGGTGCGCATCCGCAATGGCTATCCGCCGCGGGCGCTGTACTTCGTCAGCCTGCACCCTGGCGTCGAAGCGCCGCTGAAGCGCGGTTACATGGAACGCATGTTGACGGTGAAACAGATGAAGGGCATTTCCGTGAATGAACTGACCGCGTTTGATCGCTACCGGATCGGGCCGATGCCGATCATGCTCGACTGCGCAGTCCGCGCGCGACCTGCGCCGGAAGCACACCGCGCGGGCCTGAACAGCGATTGCAAACTGAACTGGAAGCCCGGCACGCTGCTTACTTCCGTTCTGGCGTTCTCCGAGCTGTTCGATATCGAACATTGTTGTCTCTGATTCCCGTCTCCCAAGTCGATCGCCGGGCCGTCGCAAGCTTGCCAGGATCGATCATGTGGAAATGCCTGGCCGTCTGGATCGCGCTATCCAGCCTCGGGCTGGCGTTTGCCGCCGCGCCGGAGTCCTCCACCGGTGCATTGCTGCTCGCCAAATACGCCTCGCTGGCGGACCGGCTGCGGCAAAACCAGTATCAGCGACCGCTCTATCTCGACTCGTCCGAATCCGACAACGACATCCAGGGCGATATTTACGCCGTGGTCGATTACCCGTTCGCCACGGTCAGCGCCGGGCTCAACGACCCGGACAACTGGTGCGAGGTATTGAGCCTGCATCTCAACACCAAGTACTGCCGTGCCGCGCCAGGCCAATCCCAAACAGTGCTGCGCGTCAGCATCGGCAAAAAATACAGTCAGCCGCTTGAGGATGCCTACCGACTTGAGTTCAGCTATCGCGTCGCAAAGGCATCGGCAAATTACCTGGAAATCCAGCTCAGCGCCGACAAAGGTCCGCTTGATACCCGCAACTACCGCATCCAGTTGCGGGCGATACCGCTGGCCAACGACCGCACCTTTCTGCACATGACCTACTTCTATGCCTATGGCTGGGCCGGTCGAACCGCCATGAAAACCTACCTTGCCACCCTCGGCAGGAGCAAGGTCGGCTTCACCATCGCCAGTCGGCAAAGCAACGGCCAACCGGAATACATCCGCGGCATGCGCGGCCTGGTCGAGCGCAACGCCATGCGCTATTACCTCGCCATCGACGCGTATCTGGGCGCGTTCGACGCAGCGTCGGATCTGCAACTGGGCAAGCGACTGCAAAACTGGTTCAGCGCCACCGAGCAATATCCCCGCCAGTTGCATGAAATTGAACGCGGCGCATATATCGACATGAAACGGGCGGAATTTCTGCGCCAGCAGACATTGGTCTATTGAGCCAAGCCGATTGCAGTCCCAAAAAAACCCGGCAATTGCCGGGTTTTTGGTTGGCGATGATCAAATTATGCGGCGCCAGCCTTGGCCTTGCGACGCATCAAGCCCAGACCAAGCAGACCGAGACTGAGCAAAGCCATGGAGGCCGGCTCAGGGATCATGTTGGGCGGGACATCGCGGGTTTCGATCAGGTCGATTCTTGCGTCCAGACCCTCGGTGGTGGAGTCTACCGTCATGCGGATGGAGTCCGCCGACGACAGTGCCGCCAAGTTGTTGAAGTCGTCGAATGAGAAAAAGAAATCATTCCCCTGAGAACCGGCAGGAAAGGATTTTTCGAACACAGCGGTGAGATTTCCGTAGTCTTCGATCTCGAACTTCAGATCCAGGGCATGGTCCATCGCAATCGGGAAAGCCAAGAAAATTCCGGTGGATCCGAGGTCGAACAAGTCGAGATTTCCCAGGCCCACTATCAAATCGCCGGCATTCCAGGTCAGAACGGTCCTGCTTTGCGCGCTCACGGTATTGCTGATGTCGAGCACGCCGCTGGCCAGCACCCTGACCATGGATTGGGCATCGACAGTGCCTGAATACATCGTTACATCAGTCTGGCGAACGCCGCCAAGAATGCTGCTGGTTGGGCCGGTTTGAATCAGACTTCCTGAAGACGGTCCATCAAGTGTGATATCGGGTTGTGTAACCGAGAAATCATCGATGAGCAATGCATTGGCGGAACCGGCCGAGAGCAGGCTGGCCAGGGCAGAAACGAGGATCAGTTTTCTATTCATGAAATATTCCTTGTGAGAAGGTTGAAGCGGTGCGCTATACCTGCTCGTACTGCCCTATAGAGTCAGGTCACTTGATTTCCCCGGGCATTGTTGGAACCCGGAGGTGAGCATGTCCCCACTGTTCGAGTGAAACAGTCATGGGACACGCATCAAGCTTGACCATGCCTACGAAAGCCGTATGTACGCTAAGCCACATACCTCTTGCTGATTTTTGGCGCGCGCTCTATCAGGGGTTACTGGTAGGCATCCTCGTCAGGAAATCCCGGTGGCATATCGGTCGACAAGGCTTCCCGGCAGTGCCATGGCAGCTCATAGCCCTGGGCGGGGTCATTGACCGCCGCGATGGCGATCACCGGCGGGATCGATTCGATGTTGCCGAAGATGGTGGCAAACGAGATATCCGCCGCGTCGCGGCCGGTGCCGATGCGCACGAAACCCATCGGGATCGCCACGCCGGAGGGGTCGAAGATGTACCAGCGCCCGCCGAGCAGAACTTCGACGTAGGCGTGAAAGTCGGTCGGCCCCAGCACCGGGGCGGCGCCGTAATCGATGCCGGAGCAAAATCGCGCCGGAATGTTCAGCGCCCGACACAGCGCGATCATCAGATGCGCGAAGTCGCGGCAGACGCCGGTTTGCTGCTGGTAGGTGTCGATCGCCGAGGTGGTGAATTCGCTGCTGCCGGAGGCGAAACGGGTGCGATCCCGCACCCATAGGCGGATGCCCTCGACGCGTTGGTACCCCGGTGGCAAGTGGCCGAAAGTCTGATTGGCCAACTGTTGCAGCTTGTCCGATTCGCAATAGCGGCTGGGGTAGAGATAGGGCAGTACCGATATCGGCAAGTCGGCAATCGGCATTTCCCCAATTTTTTCCGGTTCGCCGACATGGGCGCGAATGACTACATCCGCCTGATAGGCGATTTGCAGCGGACCCGGATTGGCGCGCAACCGCAGCAGGCGGTGGTGAAGTATCGGGTCGTAGGTAATCGTCGATGGCACCGGCTGACTCAGGCTCAGTGATTCGCTGACGATGGTCTGCCGGGCGGTTGGCGCGGCGTGGATGTTGAAGATGAAATCGGCCGGCTGACCGATGATCTGGTAGTTGAGCGTGATGGAGAACTGGAGGCGTATCATGGCGGGGGCCTGGTTTGGGGATCTTGTGGGTCGGGCGGACGCGACAGGGTCTCGTCGAGGTAGCGCAGCAGCGCGCTGATGACGGTCAGCAGTACCGGCCCGATGATCGCGCCGATCAGACCGAAAGCCGAGATGCCGCCGATGACGCCGACGAATACGGCGAGTATCGACACCGGCGCCTGGCTGGAGATCAGTATCGGCCGCAGCAGGTTGTCGGAGACTGACACCATCATCCCCCAGAGCAGCATGAACAGCGCCCAACCCCATTGCGAGGTGGCGGCCAGATAGCCGACCGCCGGCACCCATACGAGTGCCGCGCCGCCCACCGGCAGCATCGCCAGGAGCGCGGTCAGCACGCCGAACACGACGGCCGAGGGCAACCCGGCGATGGCGAAGCCGATGCCCAGCAACGCGCCCTGGGCGAGGGCGGTCAAACCGGTGCCGTAGACCACGGCGCGGGTGGTGTCGCCGACCAGTTTGACCAATTCGCGTCGGTGCACCGCTTCCATCGGCAGCAGGCGCACCACGCGGCGCAGCATGTCGCGGCCGTCGCGCAGCAGAAAAAACAGCAGGAACAGCATCATGAAGAAGTGGATGACGGTGCCCAGCGCGCCGAGCAGAAAGTTGCCGCCGGTGGCCGCCAGCGACTTCATCAGCATCTGTGCGGCATTGATCAGCCAGCCTTGCAGTTGCTCGGTGCTGGCGGTGAGGTTGTTCCGCAGCCACTCGGCCAGACTGCCGATCAGCGGATAGCGCTCAAGTTGCGCGAGCAGGCTGGCATCGAAGCGCAGCGGCTGTTGTTGCAGGTGCTCGACCAGCTCCGCAATCTGCTTGGCGAATGCCAGGCCCAGGCTGAGCAGCGGGCCGGCCAGCAGTGCCGGCACCAGCAGCGTGATGAGGCCCGCCGCCAGGCCGGCGCGGCCATGCAACTTGCGGGTCAGCCGACTTTGCACCGGCGCCAGCAGAAAGGCCAGGCAAATACCCCAGGCCAAGGCGTCCCAGAACGGCGCGAGCATCCAGTACAGCGCCAAGGCGGACAACGCCACGACGACGATGACGAAACCATTGCGGTACAGCGCCAGATTCACCGCCCGTACTCCCAGTCCAGTCCGATATGCGCCTTGAGGCGCCAATAAGGTGATCTATGCATCGAAAAAGCGAATGGTATTGCCGCCGGCCTCTTTGGCTTGATACATGGCCAAATCCGCCCACTTGATGACTTGCTCCACCTCGATCTCGTGGTCCAGGAACAGCGCCACGCCGATGCTCGAAGAGCAATGATGCTCGACGATTGTGTCCGCTTTGGCTTCGAGTTTGACCTTCAGTACGTAGGGCTCGTCCAGCGAAGCGCGGATTTTCTCCGCAATGTGGCCGGATTGGGTGACTGCTTCGTCATGGTTTTTGCCCAGTTCGCGCAGTATCACCACGAACTCGTCGCCGCCGAAACGCGCGATGTCGTCCACCGCGCGCACGCAACCGCAGATGCGCTGCGCCACTTCGATCAGCAGCAAATCGCCGACGTAATGGCCGTGCGTGTCATTCAGCGGCTTGAAGTTGTCCAGATCCAGGAAGATCAGCGCGCCGTGGCTCGCATTGCGTTTGCTGGCGGTCATCGCCTGGGCCAGGCGGTCGTTCAGCAGGCGGCGATTGGGTAGTCCGGTCAACGTGTCATGCAAAGCCAGATTGAGAATTTGCGCCTCGGCCAACTTGCGCTCGGTGATGTCGCGCGCCGCCGCGAACACGCCTTGCAGGCGCCGGTCGCGATCGTAAAAAGTGGTCGCATTGTAGGAAACCACGGTTTCCCTGCCGTCCCGGTCGCGCGCGGTGAGCTCGTAGTTGGTCACCTTGTTTTTGCTGAGTACCAGTTTGATGCCCGCCTCGGCCCGTTCCGGGTCGGTGAAGTAATTCTTGAACGGCGCGCCGATCAGCTCATCGCGCGTGCAACCGGTGAGCGCCTCCATCTGTTTGTTGACGTCGGTGATGATGCCGGACGGATCGGTGGTCATCAGCGCGTCGATGTTCGATTCGAACAGCGAGCGCGTGTAGAACTGCTGGTCGCGCAGGCGCTGGCCGAGTTGCATGCGTTCCGCCTCGATCTGCTTGCGCGCGGTGTTGTCGGTGCCGATCAACAGGTAGCCGATGATGCCGCCCTGATCATCGCGCAGCGCGGTGACCGACACCACCGCCGGGAAGCGGCTGCCGTCCTTGCGAATGTAGGTCAGTTCGTAGATATCTTCGATGCCGCGCGAGGCCTTGAACACCAAGGCCTCGAAGCCGGGCGCGATCGGCGTTTCGAGTTCGGCGCTGAGCAGCCGCGCGCGCGCCAGCAATTCCTGCGCATCGGAAATATCGGCCGGCGTGATTGTGTTCAGCACGTCGGCCGCCGCGTAGCCCAGCATGCGTTCGGCGCCGACGTTGAAGATCTGGATCACGCCCTTGGCGTCGGTGGCGATGCTGGAGAAATTGGCGCTGTTGAAGATCGCATTCTGCAACGCGCCGGTCTTGAGCAAGGACTCCTGGCGGAGGTGCTCGGTGAACCCCTCCGCTACGACAACAGCCGGGGCGAGCAGGGCGAGGTCGCCGATGGTGTTGGGCATGACCACTCCGGACTGGTTCATAGCCAGTACTCCCAGACCCGGGCGAACCATTCCTTCAGGCGCTGATGCAGTGCGCGGTTCCGCCACTGTTCCAAGGTAAGTTCATCGGACGCCGCCAGATCCCTGGCGAACATGGCCTGTACCTGTTTGCCGAATTCCGAGCCCAGCACCACCGCGTTCAGCTCGTAGTTGTGCAGGAAGCTGCGCCAGTCCAGGTTGGTCGAACCGACCGTGGCCCAGACGCCGTCGATCAACGCCGTCTTGGAATGCAGGATCACGCCGCGCCGCTCGAAGATCTTCACGCCGGCGCGCAGCAGCCGATCGTAATAGTTGCGCCCGGCATGGAATACCAGCCAGGAGTCGGTCTGGCTGGGCAGAATCAGCGTCACGCCGACGCCGCGTCGGACAGCGGCTTCGAGCGCGTCGAGCAATTGCGGGTCGGGAGCGAAATAGGCGTTGGTCAGATGCACGCTGGTCTCGGCGTTGTTGATCGCCGAAAGCAGCGTGACATAGATCAGGCTGTAGGGTTCGCCGGGCGAACTGCCGATGGCGCGCACCACCTCGCGGCCAGCGGTTTCCAGCGGCGGAAAGTAGTTTTTTTCAGCCAGCGGCGCGCCGTTCTGGCTTTCCCAGGCGGCGATGAACAATTTCTGGAACTCGGCCACCACCGGTCCGCGCAGTTGCAGATCGGTATCGCGCCAGGCCAGGCCGACATCTGGCTGATGTTTCGACTGGCTGCGCATGATCGACTTGAACGAACCGCCGGAATAGACGCCGCTGATGTTGATGCCGCCGAGAAATGCCGTGCTGCCATCGACGATCAACAACTTGCGATGGTCGCGCTGATTCAACGCCCACTCCTTGCGCGTCGCCAACGGGTTGACCGGGTTGAATTCCAGCACCTGGATGCCGCTGTCGCCAAGTTGCTGGAAGAAGGCCGCCGGGGTATTGAAAGTGCCGACGCTGTCATGGATCAGATTGACCTGCACGCCCTGCTGCTGTTTGGCGATCAACGCCTCGGCGAAACGCTGGCCGACCACATCGTCATCCAGGATGTAGGTTTCCATGTTGATGTGGTCTTGCGCCGCCTGGATGGCGTCATACATCGCCTGATAAGTCGCCGGGCCGTCCTCCAGCAAGCGCACATCGTTGCCGGTGATCAACGGGCTGCCGACGATGGCTTCTTCCAGCGCCAGGTGGCGGTCGAAGATGCCGGTGTTCTGGGAGCGGCTCTCCAGTCGGTCGAGTATCGCCTTGCTCCGCGCGGCGGACAGCGGACCGAGCGCGCCCTCCAGTTGCACGGGTGTCCCGGGACGTCGCGCCAGATCGGGCACGATGGTCGGCAGACTGCTGCAACCCGCCAGCAGGAACAGGCAGACGGCCAGTTGGATCGACTTCGCCACCGGAGAAAACATCAAATCTCCTTCAAGGAATCGCGCGCGCGATCGGTTTGGATTATTCGGTTCACCACGCAATCGGCGATGGATGGTTCATGAGCACGTCTTCAGCAGACGTTCAAGTCTGGCGCGGAAGGTATGGAACCTTCGCGGACTCTGGGGTGTCGAGTCCGGCACAGAGAAACAATACGCAATTTCCTCGCCCGTTTCTGTGCGTTAGCGGACACAGCAAGAAATAGACAGGGCATGCCCTGGACGCGCTGGTCTTTCCATTAGAGGGTCTATCGGCCTCGCGCAAAGCAACGCCAACGGGTCGATGGCAGGCTCTCAACTTCGGGCCATCCAGGCGCATCCGTTCGTTAACGCACCGACCGCAAGGCGATTCAGGATCAGCCTTGCCTTGCATCCGGAAGGCAAGCGGCCCGTTTTGGCGAAAGATGCTCGATCAGCAATACGGCCGGTCGGATTGCAATCAGCAGGAGATGAACGTGCGCAACTCGGCTCGGCACACCGCCACGTTCGGTTCATAGTCAAACTTACCCGCAAGGACCGCATGCATGGCGAATCGTGCTTATGTTCAGAAACAGACATCGAAGCGTGATGGTCGTGTCCGATCCGCGCAACCCGAGCCGGAATCGCCAGTCTCCGGCGCGAACCGTTGCCCGCTATGCGGCGGCAGGCTGTATCGCATCAACCGGCGTTTCATCGATATGTACGTGAGTTTTTTCCTGCCGGTGCGTCGCTACCGCTGTGCATCACTCGGCTGCGCTTGGCAAGGCAATATCCGTTTACGGCGATAGCACTAGAGAAATAGCTAATGGATACGCTCTCGCCCACTGCCCTGAACGCCGTCTCCACCAGCATTCTGCTGATCGAGGATGATGCCGATGATGCCGCTCTGATCCAGGCCGCGCTGGCCGGCGCCGGATGCAGTTCGTTTCATGTCGAACGGGTGGCGCGGCTGTCCGATGCGCTGGAACGCCTGGCCAGGAAGGACATCGAGATCATCCTGCTCGACCTGAGTTTGCCTGACGGCCAAGGCCTGGAAGCGTTCAATCAGGTGTTTCAGGCTTCTCCGAGTTCCCTGATTCTGGTCCTGAGCGGTTTGACTGATGAAGAAACCGCGCGGCAGGCCGTGGCGCAAGGCGCGTGCGACTACTTCGCCAAAGGCCATGTCGACGCCCACTGGTTGCCGCGCGCCTTGCGATATCTGATCGATCGCAAGGCCAATCAGGATGCGCTGCGCATCAGCGAGGCGCGCTTCCGCGCGATCAGCGACGCCTCGCCGCTGGGACTGTTCGTTTCCGATGCGCAGGGTGGTTGCGTCTATACCAACGCGGCGTATCAGGGCATTTCGGGGCTGAGCTTCGATGACACCCTGGGCACCAACTGGAGCATGGCGATCCACCCGGAGGACCGCGAGCGAGTCCTCGCCGAATGGCGTATCGCCGCGCGCGACCAAGGGCCGTTCCAGACCGAGTTCCGCTTTTTGCAGGGCGATGACAGCATCGTCTGGACTCGCGTCAACAGCGCCACCATGCGTGATGGCGAGAAGTCATTCGGACTGGTGCAGACGGTGGAGGACATCAGTGAGCGCAAGCTGATCGAGTCCGGGCTGCGGTCGGCGGAAGAAGCCTTGTTCGAGGAAAAGGAGCGCGCCCAGGTCACCCTCAATTCGATCGGCGACGCGGTGCTGAGCACCGACTTGCCGGGTAATGTGACCTATCTGAACCAAGTGGCCGAAACGATGACCGGCTGGTCCCGCGAGGCCGCATTGGGGCGGCCACTGGACGAAGTGTTCAAGATCATCAATGCCGCCACGCGGGACGCCTCACCCAACCCGGCGCGGCTCGCCATCCAGGAGAATCAGGCGGTAGGCCTGTCAGCGGATTGCCTGCTGATCCGCCGTGACGGCGTCGAGTTGGCCATCGAGGATTCCTCGGCGCCGATCCACGACCGGGATGGTCGGGTCATCGGCGCGGTGATCGTCTTCCACGACGTCAGCCAATCCCGGGCCATGGCGCTGAAGATGGCGCATTTGGCCCAGCACGACTTTCTTACCGGACTGCCGAATCGGGTGCTGCTGACCGAACGCCTGGCGCAGGCGATTGGTCAGGCCAATCGCCACAAGAAGCAGGTCGCGCTGCTGTTCGTCGATCTGGATTTTTTCAAACGCATCAACGATGCGCTCGGCCATGGCGTCGGCGACCAGTTGTTGCAGTCGGTCGCCGAACGTTTGAAGACCTGCGTGCGCGCCACCGATACGGTATGCCGTCAGGGTGGCGACGAATTCGTCATCCTGCTGGCCGAAATCGAGCAGCCGCTGGATGCGACCTATGTCGCGGAAAAACTGCTCGCCGCATTCGCCTCGCCGCATCTGATCGACGCGCACGTACTGCATGTCGGTCTGAGCATCGGCATCAGCATCTTCCCGGATGACGGCGGCGACGTGGACAGCTTGATGCGGAACGCCGACACCGCGATGTTTCACGCCAAGGCCGGCGGTCGTAGCCGCTACCAGTATTTTCGGGCCGACATGAACACCAGCGCGATTCACCGACAGGCCATCGAAAGCAGGCTGCGTCGGGCCTTGCGGCAGGACGAATTCGTCCTGCACTACCAGCCGCAGTTCGAACTGGCTTCCGGCGCGATGATTGGCGCCGAGGCGCTGATCCGTTGGCGGGATCCGCAACAAGGGCTGATTTATCCTGGTCAGTTCGTGCCGGTCGCGGAAGCGAGCGGCCTGATCGTGCCGATCGGCCTCTGGGCGCTGCGCGAAGCCTGTCGGCAAGTTCAGGCCTGGCTGGATGCGGGGCTGCCCGCCGTGCCGGTGGCGGTCAACATTTCCGAGCTGGAGTTCAGGCACAAGGACTTTGTCGCGGGTGTCGCCCGGATCCTCAAGGAAACCGGTCTGGCGCCGCGCTATCTCGAACTGGAGTTGAGCGAAAGCCTGCTGATACGCGACGCGGAAGCTTCCGCCTCCGCCTTGCAAGCGCTTGAGGCGATGGGGCTACGGCTGACCATCGATGACTTTGGCACCGGCTGTTCGAGTCTGAGCCATCTCAAGCGTTTGCCGATCGATGCGCTGAAGATCGACCGATCCTTTGTGCGCGACATCGCCGACGACGCGGACCAAGGCAGCATCGCGGCCGCGGTGATCGGGATGGGCAAAAACTTCAAGCTGCGGGTCATGGCCGAGGGTGTTGAAACGCAGGCGCAACTCGAATTTCTCGAAGCCCGGCAATGCGGCGAGGGGCAGGGCTTTCTGTTCAGCCATCCCTTGTCCGGCGAAGATTTCGAACAGTTGCTGGTTGCCGGGGATGCGGCATTTTCGCGGCGGGCGCCGAACTGATCGACAGGCGCGGCGAGGCTGGCGAGAAATGCCGCTGTGTTATGTGCGACAGCGTACCGACAGCGCCGATCCGCGCTTCTATTCTGCATTCCAGGTTTCGCAACGTACGTGCGTTAGAGCCGCTTTTATTTCAACCCTGTGGAGAATCCATCATGAAACAAATCAGTAAATATCTTTCCGCTGTTTTTCTGGCCGTTACGCTGACTTCCATGGTCGGTTGCGCGTCTACATCGAAGCAGGAGGGCACTGGCCAGTACATCGACGACAGCTTCATCACCGCCAAGGTGAAAGCGGCGTTGATCGAAGATCCCACCACCAAAGCCACCGAGATCAATGTCGAAACCTTCAAGGGCATCGTGCAACTGAGCGGCTTCGTCAGTTCTCAGGCCGCGGCAAGCCGGGCGCTGGAACTGGCGCGCGGTGTCGGTGGCGTGAAGGGTGTCACCAACGACATGCGTCTCAAGTAAGACAGGTCTGACCACCCTGACCGCTGTCGGACCGCATGTCCGGCAGCGGTTTTTTTTCGCCCTTCGGACATGCCGATAGGGGCGCCTTTGATGTATGTTCGACGCATGAATACAGGCTTATTGATCTCAAACCGCGGCCATGGTCAGGCCGCCGAGGGAGCGAAAAGTGAATCAGCCGGAAGCCGCCGGTCGGCATGAATTCGCGCCGCTGCGCTGGGCCAGTCGTCTGAAGATCGTCTTGATCAAATCGCTGTCCGCCTGGGTCGACCATCGGGGCGACAGCAAAGGCGCCGCGCTGGCGTTCTATACCTTGTTCTCGATGATGCCCATCCTGGTGCTGGTCATCGCCATCGCCGGCTACTTTTTCGGCGCCGAAGCGGCGCAGGGCGAGATCGTGGCGCACGTTCAAGGGTTCGTCGGGCCGCATGGCGCGCGGGCGATCCAGACATTACTGGCCGCCGCGCGCGATCCCGCCGCCGGGATGCTGGCGACGCTGGTGGCGAGTGTCCTGCTGCTGTTGAGCGCCACCAGTGTCTTCGTCGAATTGAAGGCGAGCCTGGATGAATTCTGGGGTATTCCCAAACCATGCAAATCGGCTTTCCGTGGACTGTTGCGAGCCAGGCTGCTGTCATTCGGGCTGGTGCTGATATTGGCGTTTCTGCTGTTGGTCTCCCTCGTCGTCAGCGCGGTGCTGAGCCTGTTTCAAAGTTATTCCGACGCCTACTGGAACGGTCCCTTCGAACTGATCGCGATGCTCGCGTCGCTGGTTTCGATCAGCGTCATCACGAGTCTGTTCGCGGTGATATTCAAGACCTTGCCGAATGCACCGCTGTCTTGGCTCGATGCCTGGATCGGCGCATTTTTCACGGCGGGGCTGTTCAGTCTGGGCAAACTTGCCATAGGCCTGTATCTCGGCAACACCGGCGTGTTATCGACCTTTGGCGCCGCCGGCTCGTTGATCGCGTTGCTGCTCTGGGTGTATTACTCGGCGCAGATCTTCTTTCTCGGGGCGGCGTTCACGCGGCAGTTCGCGCTTGAATTCGGCAGCCTGCGGTCACGCCAGCCTGCCCCCCCGCCAACCCCGGCACAGCGTGACACCGGGTGTTGAAAAACGCGCCGTCACCTCGGCGGAGGCCGGGGTGACGGCGCGTTTGAAATTTTCGCGTTATCCAACACCCTGACAAGCCTGCCGCCAAGTTGCAAGAGCAACGGCCCTTCCAGAAGCGCAATGCTGTCAAAGGCTGGATGACCAGATTGGAGGGCTGACCTTCCCGCAACAATTTCCGCACAGCCGTGCGAGGCTGGCGAACCGAGCGGTTTTTACACCGGATTCCGGCAGCCCTTGTTATCGGCGTCAATGCGCCTTGTCGGTCGCGGCGAGTTCCTGATGCACTCTTTCGATCGCCCCGACCAGCAGCCGCACTTCGCCGCTGTCGAGTTGCGGATAGGATTCGTGAATGATGCGATGCGCCACATAGTCGATCGGACTGCCGGCCCAGTCGTGGCGGTTGTGGAAGATATGGTCGATGCGATGCCGCGCCTCAGGGTAGATCGCCCGCAAATGCGGATAGCGTCGGCGTTCCGGGTGTGGCGGATTGCTGCCGGCTTCAGTCTGGATATTCATGTTGGTCTCCTCGTCTCGAATGGGCCGCCGAACGGGTCGCTGTCCAGCCGGCTGCTTTCAGCCTAGGCGGTTTTTCTGGAAGCGAAAGTCGTTGTTGCGCTCACGCCGTCGCGGGCCACAACCACGCCGCGCCCCTGACTCCGCTGGAATCGCCATGCAGCGGCGCCACCAGGCGGGTCGCGACATGATCGGAGAAGATGTGGCGCGACCACAGGCGCGGCACGTTTTCATACAGCCGGGCAATGTTGGACAGCCCGCCGCCGAGCACGATGACATCCGGGTCAAGCAGGTTGATGACTTGTGCCAGACCGCGCGCCAGACGGTCTTCGTAGCGCGCCATGGTGGCCTGGCAGGCCGGGTCCGGGCTGGCGGCAATGGTTGCGGCGTCGAGCTTCTCGCCGGTGCAGGCCAAGTGATCGCGCGCCAGACCAGGACCGGACAGCCAGGTTTCGATGCAGCCGTGCTGGCCGCAATAGCAGGCCGGACCGGGGCGTTCGTCAGCGCCGGCCCAGGGCAGCGGGTTGTGCCCCCATTCGCCGCAAATGGCGTTCGCGCCGACCAGCGCCTGGCCGCGCACGACGATGCC
>JAGUXX010000016.1 GCA_020061585.1 Betaproteobacteria bacterium
GCCGGTCGACGGCGTGATCAGCCGCGCCGGTGTGGTTGCCGGCCAGGTGGTGGAAGCGCGCGAAGTGCTGTTCGAAGTGGTCGACCCGGCGCGGCTGATGGTCGAGGCGCTGTCCTACGAAACCGCGCTCTCATACGAAACCGCGCTGTCTGGCCGCTTCGGTGATGCCGTGGCGCGCATCGATGATGGTCCCGGCGTGCCGCTGCGTTTCGTCGGCGCCAGCCCGGGCTTGCGCGAGCAAGCCCGGCCGCTGCTGTTTCGCGTCACCGCTTCCAGCCCGTCGCTGGCGATCGGCCAGCCGCTGCGGGTCATTGCCGGCACCGGGCGGCTCTTCGACGGCGTCGCCGTGCCGCGTCAGGCGCTGGTGAAGAACGCCGCCGGCGAGGACAGCGTCTGGCTGCACACCGACGCCGAACGCTACACGCCGCGCGCGGTGAAATGGTCGCCGCTGGACGCCGAGCGGGTGGCGGTCGGCGAGGGTCTGGGCGATGGCGATCGGGTCGTGGTGCAGGGCGCCAGCCTGCTGACGCAGATCCGCTGAAACCATGTTCGATCACATCATCCACGCCTGTCTGCGGCAACGCCTGATCGTCCTGGGCCTGGCCCTCGGCCTGACGGTATACGGCATGATGAGCCTGCCGAACATGCCGGTGGATGTGTTCCCCGACCTCAACAAACCGACCGTCACGTTGATGACCGAAGCCGGCGGCATGGCGCCGGAGGAGGTCGAACAACTGGTGAGCTTTCCGATCGAGTCCAGCATGAACGGCATGCCCGGCGTCACCCGGGTACGTTCGGTATCCGGTGTCGGCCTGTCCATCGTCTATGTCGAATTCGACTGGGGCACGGACATCTGGCGCAACCGCCAGCAGATCACCGAACGCCTGAATCTGGTGCGCGACCAGATGCCGCCGGGCATCGCCCCGCAATTGGGGCCGATCGCCTCGATCATGGGCGAAATCCTGCTCATTGCGCTGCCGATCGGCGCCAACGCCGATCCGATGGCGGTGCGCGAGTACGCCGACTGGGTGCTGCGCCCGCGCCTGCTGACGTTGCCCGGCATCAGCCAGGTGATTCCGATCGGCGGCGAGGTGCGGCAATACCGGGTGGAGATCGATCCGGCGCAGTTGCAGCGACTGGGCATCGAGCGCGAACGGCTGGAAGCGGCGTTGCGCGACTTCGGCACCAACACCAGCGGCGGCTTCCTCGCCGCCGGCGGCCGCGAATATCTGATCCGCCAGATCGGCCGCGACGCGCGCCTCGACGATTTGCGCGACCTGGTGGTCGGCATCGCCACCGGCGGCCAACCCATCCTGCTCAAACAAGTGGCGGAAGTGAAACTGGCGCCGGCCGCGATCAAGCGCGGCGATGCCGGTTATGCCGGCAAACCGGCGGTGATCCTGTCGGTGCAGAAACAGCCCGGCGCCGACAGCGTGAAGCTGACCCGAGCGGTGGAAGCGGCGCTGGCCGAAATGGACAAGTCGCGACCGGCGGCGATCGAATCGCCGCGTTTTCTGTTCAAGCAGGCGGATTTCATCGAGGCCTCGATCGGCAACGTCGAGGAAGCGCTGCGCGACGGCGCCATCCTGGTCGCCGTGGTGCTGTTCCTGTTCCTGCTCAATGTCCGCACCACCGTGATCTCGCTGCTGGCGATCCCGCTGTCGCTGCTGGTCACGGTGCTGGTGTTCAAATACTTCAATCTGTCGATCAACACCATGACCCTCGGCGGTCTGGCCATCGCCATCGGCGAACTGGTCGACGACGCGGTGGTCGGCGTCGAAAACGTGCTGCGCCGGCTGAAGCACAATCGCGCCGCCAGTGCGCCACGCCCGGTCGCCGAAGTCATCGCCGCCGCGACGCTGGAAGTGCGTTCGGCGATCGTCTACGCGACGCTGATCATCGTGCTGGTGTTCGTGCCGCTGTTCGCGCTGCCGGGCATCGAGGGGCGGCTGTTCACGCCACTGGGCATCGCCTACATCGTGTCGATCCTGGCCAGCATGCTGGTCGCGGTCAGCATCACGCCGGTGCTGGCCTATTACCTGCTGCCCAACATGAAGCTGCTGGAGCATGGCGACAGTCCGCTGGTGCGCTGGCTGAAGAGCCAGGACCGCAAGTTGCTGCATGTCTCGTTTCGCCATGGTCATGCCCTGCTGGCGGCGGCGCTGCTGCTGGTGCTGGCGGCGGCGGTCAGCGTGGCGCAGTTCCCGCGCACCTTCCTGCCGCCGTTCAACGAAGGCACGCTGACCATCAATCTGTTGCTCAATCCCGGCGCTTCGCTGGCCGAATCGAACCGCGTCGGACAACTCGCCGAACAACTCGCGGCGGAAGTGCCGGAAGTCACCCAGGTTGGCCGGCGCACCGGTCGCGCCGAACTCGACGAGCATGCCGAGGGCGTGCACTACACCGAAATGGATGTCGACCTGCAAGCCTCGCAACGCGGCCGCGACGCGGTCATCGCCGACCTGCGCGCGCGCCTCGCCAGCCTGCCCGCCTCGGTCAGCATCGGCCAGCCGATCTCGCACCGGCTGGACCATCTGCTGTCCGGCGTGCGCGCCCAGATCGCCCTGAAAATCTACGGCGACGATCTCGACATCCTGCGCGCCCAGGCCGAAGCCTTGCAGGCGCGGCTGAGCCGGATTCCCGGCATCGCCGACCTGTCGATCGAAAAACAGGTGCGCATCCCGCAGATCAAGATCCGCGTCGATTACCCGGCGGCGGCGCAATATGGCGTCGCCCCCGGCGCGCTGCTGCGCGGCCTGCAACAGATGATCGAGGGCGAACACATCGGCGAGATCGTCGAGGGCGGCGATACTGGCGCCGGTGGCGCGCGCCGCTTCGACCTC
>JAGUXX010000124.1 GCA_020061585.1 Betaproteobacteria bacterium
CGGTCGGCGCGAAGGAGTCGTCGAGGCGCTGGCGAAAAGCGCCGCGCGTTCGGTCGGCAGCCAGGTCGGCCGGGCCATCATGCGCGGCGTGCTGGGTTCGCTGCTGGGCGGCAAACGATGACCGGCGCGGCGAACAAGACCGTCCTCGACGCGGCGCATTTCGACAGCAAGGCGCGACAGTGGGACGAGAACCCGGTATTCCAGAATCGCGCCAATCAGATCGCCGCCGCGATCGCCGCCGCCGTGCCGCTCGACAACACGATGCGCGCGCTGGATTACGGCAGCGGCAGCGGCTTGCTGAGCTTCGCGCTATGCGAACGACTGGGTCATGTCACGCTGAAGGACAGCTCCGCCGGCATGCTGGCGGTGGCCGACGAAAAAATCGCCGCGCGGGGCATAGCCAACATGACAACCCGGCTGATGGACCTGGCCGCCACGCCGCTGCCGGATGAGCGCTACGACCTGATCTACTCGTCGATGACGCTGCACCACATCCCCGACACCGACGCCATTCTCAGCGCGTTCCACGGGCTGCTGAATCCCGGCGGCTGGCTGTGCATCGCCGATCTGGACCAGGAAGACGGCTCATTTCACGGCAGCCATGTCGACGTGCATCATGGCTTCGAGCGCAACGAGCTGGCGGCGCGGGCGACGCGCACCGGGTTCGGCGATATCGCGTTCAGCACGGTATTCGAGATCGTCAAGGACACCGAAGCCGGCGCCCGCGCCTATCCGGTCTTCCTGATGCTGGCGCGGCGAGACTGAAGCGCGGGGCCGCGCTCAGATCTTCGAGCCGCGCTCGACGATGATGCCCAGTTCCTTGACGCCACGCAGTATCGCCAGCTTGCGCACCGCCACCCGCACCCAGGGCGCGCCGAATTCGCGACGCACGATGTCGGCGATCAGTTCGCCCAGGGTTTCCACCAGACGTATCTCGCGTGTCGCCACCACTTCCTGGATGCGCGCCGCGACTTTGCCGTAGTCGATGGTGTCCGCCACATCATCGGTATGGCCGGCCTTGTGATCGTAAAGGCCGATCTCGATATCGAGCATCACCGGCTGCGGCGCTTTGCGCTCCCATTCGTAGAGTCCGATAATGGTTTCGAGGCGGAAATCCCGCAAAAAGAGTATGTCCATGTCACTGTCCGCCTGGCCGTGTAGCGCGCTTAAATGGCGCGGATTTTACGTAGATAATGCCCACAAATGATTGAATCCAGCCTACTTTTGATCGCCGCCTATCTGCTCGGCTCGGTTTCCTTCGCGATTCTCGTCGCGCGCGTCTATGGCCTGCCCGATCCGCGCAGCCATGGTTCCGGCAATCCCGGCGCCACCAACATGCTGCGCACCGGCAAGAAATCCGCCGCCGCGCTGACCCTGATCGGCGATGCGTTGAAAGGATTTCTGGCGGTGATCCTGGCGCAATGGGTCGCTGTGCGTTACGGCTTGCCCGACTACATTCCTTATCTGGCGGCTTTGGCCGCGTTTCTGGGACACCTGTTCCCGGTGTTCTTCGGCTTCAAGGGCGGCAAGGGCGTGGCCACCGCGCTTGGCGTGCTGCTGGCGCTGGACCTGCGGCTCGGCGGCATGACCATCCTGACCTGGGGCGTGGTATTCGCCGTGACCCGGGTGTCCTCGCTGTCCGCCCTGATCGCCGCGATACTGGCGCCGGTCTATGGTTATTACCTGCTCGGCCACGGCCCGGAAACCCGGTTTCTGGCCGGCATACTGGCAGTGCTGTCGTTGCTGGTGCTGGCGCGCCATGCCAGCAATATCCGCAAGCTGATTTCCGGAGAAGAGTCGGCGTTCAAGAAACGCTGAAGACCCGCCATGTTCGAAAAAACCATCGACTACGCCCGCGGCAGCCTGGCCGCCGCCTCCGAATCGGCGATCGAAAAGGCGGGTGACAAACTGGGCGAAGTGGTGCGCATCGGCGTCAATCAGGCCGGTGACGAAATGCGCGAGGTGGTGGCCGGGGCCAGCAAGGCGATCGACGACAAACTCGACAAGATTTCCCAGGAACTGCACAGCCAGCGTCAGTTCACCAAGGACGACGTGCGTGAGTTGGTGGATTACGCCGGCGACAAGCTATCGGTAGTGCTGGATCAGCGCATCGAAGTGATGCGTCAGCAAATCACCCAATTGGTGGAAGAGAAAACCGAGTATTTCAAAGCCGAAATAGACGATTTCTTCATCAAGCGGCAGATGGATCTGGCCCGCGAGCGCCGCCGCCTGGCGCTGAATATCGTGCTGGCCAGCGCCGCCGCGCTGGCGGTCGGCGCGATATCGCTGTTCTACAAGGGCATCAGCGAGTGGGATCTGCTGACGGTATTCCGCGTCGTGCTCGCGTCATTGGCCGGCGGCTACAGCGTCTGGCTGGTATTGAGCCTGTTGCGCGGCTGGTTGCGCTTGAGCGAACACCGCAAAGACCTGTTTTTTCTGGCCGCGCGTTATTGGGGCTGGTTGCGTCCGACCAGCATCTTTACCACCCTGCTGATCATGGCGCTGTTGCTGTTGCTGACGCTGGCGCTGATTTTTCCGAATGACGCGATGCACTGGCTGACCCGCTACATACTCGAACCGAGCGGCATCAGCCTGGGGCGCTGAGTTCGCCCAACGCCCAGCGTGGCCGCACGCCAAAGCGACCGTCCGCCGCCGGCTGATCGGCGGCGAGACGCAGCCCGCCGGCAAAAGCGATCATCGCGCCATTGTCGGTACACAGTTCCAATGGCGGATAAAACACCTCGAACTGACGTTGCCCGGCTTCCGCGTCGAGCCGCTCGCGCAACGCCCGATTGGCGCCGACGCCGCCAGCCACCACCAGTCGCCGCAAGCCGGTCCGCTGCAGCGCGGCGATACATTTCGCCGCCAGCACCTCGACCACGGCGACCTGGAACGCGGCGGCGATATCGGCGCGCGCGGTTTCGCCTTCCTTCCGGCTCAAGGTCAGCACCGCCGTCTTGAGGCCGGAAAAGCTGAACTCCAGATCGCCGGAATGCAACATCGGGCGCGGCAGCTTGAAACGATAGGCATCACCGCTGTCGGCCAGTTTCGACAGCGCCGGACCGCCTGGATAACCCAGACCGAGCAATTGCGCGGTCTTGTCGAACGCCTCGCCGGCCGCGTCATCGACGGTTTCGCCGAGCAATGCATAGCGGCCGACGCCATCGACGCGCATCAATTGAGTATGTCCGCCCGACACCAGCAACGCGACGAACGGGAAATCCGGACGTGGATTCGCCAGCAACGGCGACAACAGATGACCTTCCAGATGATGAATGCCGATCGACGCAATGCGCAACGCCGCCGCCAGCGCATTGGCGAAACTGGCGCCGACCAGCAACGCGCCGGCCAGGCCCGGCCCCTGGGTGTAAGCGATGGCATCCAGGTCGCCCAGCGCCAGACCGGCCTGGCGCATGACGCCGCGGGTCAACGGAATCACCCGCCGGATGTGATCGCGCGAAGCCAGTTCCGGCACCACGCCGCCGTACTCGGCATGCATCGCGATCTGGCTGTGGATGGCGTGCGCCAGCAGCCCCGCCTCGGTGTCATACACCGCCAATCCAGTTTCATCACAGGAAGACTCGACACCCAATATTTTCATGACAGACCCGATGCGCGCTGTAACAGCAATAAAAATTCAAGCCCATGATTGTAATTGTTATTGAAACCGACCCAACTACTGGGATAGAATCCGCCACCCTTTTTGTACCCACCCGATCAACCCAGTAAGTAGCCAGGAACGATACATGCCCAGCGTTCGCGTCAAAGAAAACGAGCCGTTTGAAGTCGCCATGCGCCGCTTCAAGCGCACCATTGAAAAAATTGGTCTGCTGACCGACTTGCGTGCCCGCGAGTTCTACGAGAAGCCGACCCAGGAACGCAAACGCAAGGCCGCTGCCGCCGTCAAGCGCCAGCACAAGCGCCTGCGCAGCCAGACCCTGCCGCCCAAGATGTACTGATCGACTCACGTCGCATTCCGTTGCATCCAATTCGGGCCTGATGTTTCAGGCCCGTTTGCATTTCAGCGCCCATTCACGAAGCACCGTCCAACAGAGGTAACCAGATGACGCTCAAGCAACAAATCAGCGAAGACATGAAAAACGCCATGCGCGCCAAGGACAGCGCGCGTCTGGGCGCGGTGCGCTTGTTGCTGGCCGCGATCAAGCAGAAGGAAGTCGACGAGCGGATCGAACTGGACGACGCCGCGGTCATTGCCATCGTCGAAAAACTGCTCAAGCAGCGCAAGGATTCGGCCAGCCAGTATCAGGCCGCCGGCCGCATGGATCTGGCCGATCAGGAAAATTTCGAGATCGGCGTGCTCAACGCCTACATGCCGCAAGCGATGAGCGCCGAAGAAGTCGCCGCGTTGATTCAACAAGCAGTCACTGAAACCGGCGCCGCCTCGGCGCGTGACATGGGCAAGGTGATCGCCTGGCTGAAACCGAAACTGGCCGGCCGCGCCGACATGGCCGCCGTCTCCGGGCTGGTCAAGACCGCGCTGGCCTGAACCCGCCGCGGCCCGCAGCCTGAACCAGGCCGGCCATGATCCCGCAGGATTTCATCCAGCAACTGCTCGACCGCACCGACATCGTCGCGCTGGTCGAGCGCTATGTTCCGCTGAAGAAGGCGGGCGCCAACTATCAGGCGCGCTGCCCGTTCCATAACGAAAAAAGCCCTTCGTTCTCGGTCAGCCCGACCAAACAGTTTTATCACTGCTTCGGCTGCGGCGCGCATGGCACGGCCATCACCTTCCTGATGGAACATGCCGGCTACAGCTTCATCGACGCGGTCAAGGAGCTTGCTGGCCAGGTCGGCATGCAACTGCCGGATGACGGCAAGCGCGTGGCTCCGGAAGAAGACAGCCGCCGCGACAAGTTGTACGAACGCATGGACATCGCGGCGCGGCATTACCGTCAGGCGCTGAAAACCCACGAGCCGGCCATCGCCTATCTGAAGCATCGCGGACTCACCGGCGAAACGGCCGCGAAGTTCGCGCTGGGCGTGGCGAATGACGATTGGCAACCGCTGGCCGCCGCGTTTGCCGATTATCAAGATGCGCTGTTGGTCGAGGCCGGCCTGGTGATCAGCAACGACGGCAAGCGTTACGACCGCTTTCGCGACCGCGTGATGTTCCCGATCCGCAACGAACGCGGCCAAGTCATCGCCTTCGGCGGCCGCATCATGCAAAAGGGCGAACCGAAGTATCTCAATTCACCGGAAACCCCGCTGTTCCACAAGGGCCGCGAACTCTACGGCCTGTTCGAACACCGTCGATCCATCCAGCACGAAGACCAGGTGCTGGTGGTCGAGGGCTACATGGATGTGGTGATGCTCGACCAGCATGGTGTCGACAATGCCGTCGCCACCCTCGGCACCGCCATCACCTCCGATCAGGCCGCCCGCCTGTTGCGCCTGGCGAACCAGGTGGTGTTCGCCTTCGACGGCGACGCCGCCGGCCGCAAAGCCGCCTGGCGCGCGCTGGAAAACAGCCTGCCGCAAGCGCGCGACGGCAAGTTGCTCAGTTTCCTGTTTCTGCCCGACGGTGAAGACCCGGACAGCTTCGTGCGCGCGCAAGGCGCCGACGCCTTCAAGAAACTGTGCCACCAGGCCATGCCGCTGTCGGACTTCCTGTTCAACGAACTGTCGACGCAAACCGATCTTGCCTCGCAGGAAGGCAAAGTCCGGCTGGCCACACTGACCAATCCCTACATCGCCAAACTGACCCAGGCGCCGTTGCTGACCCGCGCTTTGCGACAACGTCTGGACAGCCTGACCGGCCTCGAATCACCGCGCGCGCAAGGTGAACGCTTCCGCCCGACGAGCCGACAATCGCGTCCTTCGCCTGGCGCCAGACAAGGTCGCGGCGCGGTACAACCGTCATCCTGGCGCATCCTGCTGCAAGCCCTGCTGCACGATCCGGGCCGCGCCAGCCAGATGACCGACCTGCCGGAACTCTCCTCACCCGAGGCCACCGCCGTACACGCGGTCATCAGTCTGGCGCGCGAGCATCCCGAAATCCCCGCGCGCGACATACCCGATCACTTCCTGGGCCGACCCGAACACGAGCTGATCGTGCATGCCGCCGGCGAACTCCTGAAATGGGATGAACAATATGACCTGGAAGCCGATTTTCAGGGCGCATTGAATGGCGTCATGACACAGGCCAACCGCATCGCGGTGAAAGAATTTTCCGGCCGCAAACCCAGTGATATGTCCGATCAGGAGAAAGCGCTTTTATTGGCTTCCCTGAAAATCCGGAAACCAGTCTGATGCGGACTGGTCCAAGCCGGCACAGACAAACTGGTAAGAAGTACCCAAGTTCCTGTATAATATTGCGTTTTTCCGCAGTTTCTCACTGGAGATAGCCTGGCGATGGCGACCAAAACTCACAAACAGGCCACCCCTGAGGGCGCACCGGCATTGGAAGCGCCCAAACGCGCTTCGAAGAAAAAAGACGCCGCCAACAAAGCGGCCCTGCTCGCACAGGCGCTCAGCCAACAGAACAGCAAGATCGACGTCGAAGAACGGCGCACACGTCTGAAGAATCTGATCATGCTCGGCAAGGAGCGAGGTTACCTCACCTACGCCGAAGTCAACGACCATCTGCCGGACGAAATGCTCGACGCCGAGCAGATCGAAAGCGTCATCAGCATGATCAACGACATGGGCATCCAGGTCTTTGATCAGGCCCCCGCCGCCGAAGATCTGCTGATGTCGGAAAACCCCGCGCCGGTAGCCGACGAAGATGCCGTCGAAGCCGCCGAGGCGGCGCTGTCCAACGTCGACGCCGAATTCGGCCGCACCACCGATCCGGTGCGCATGTACATGCGCGAGATGGGCACCAAGGACCTGCTCACCCGCGAAGGCGAAATCGAAATCGCCAAGCGCATCGAGGAAGGCCTCAAGCACATGGTGCTGGCCATCTCCGCCTGTCCGCTGACCATCACCCAGATCCTCGAACTGGTCGACAAGGTCGAGAACGACGAGATGAAGGTCGACGATCTGGTCGATGGACTGATGGACAGTTCCGGCGAGGATGTGGTCATGGAAGCCACCGCCGCCGCGGCGGCCGCGGCCGAAGAAGCCGAAGCCAGCGAAGACGAAGGTGACGAGGACGATGATGGCGGCGCCGCCATCAATGCCGCCAATCTGGCGCAGTTGCGCACCGATGCGCTGGAGCGGTTTGCCGCCATCCGCAAGATCAATGACAAGATGCGCCCGGCATTGCTCAAATATGGCTTCACCAGCAGCCAGTATCAGAAGCTTCAGGGCGAGTTATCCAACCTGCTGATGGGCATCCGTTTCAGCGCCAGGCAGGTCGACAATCTGTGCGGCACGGTGCGCAACATCGTCGAGGAAGTGCGCAGCCACGAACGCGTCATCATGGATCTGGCGGTAACCAAGAGCGGCATGCCGCGCGCCCACTTCATCAAGACCTTTCCCGGCCTGGAAGGCAACGACAGTTGGCTGGCGCAGGAACTGGCCGCCAAATCGAACTACCAGGAGCAACTGACCCGCCACCAATACACCATCCTGGAGCGCCAGTCCAAGTTGCGCGGCTTGCAGCAGCACGCCGGCATCCCGGTCAAGGAATTGAAGGACATCAACAAGAAGATGTCCACCGGCGAAGCCAAG
Organism: Betaproteobacteria bacterium; assembly: GCA_020061585.1. Classification (GTDB taxonomy): domain Bacteria; phylum Pseudomonadota; class Gammaproteobacteria; order Burkholderiales; family Thiobacillaceae; genus PFJX01. Next base: position 7,636 of record JAGUXX010000124.1, read on the forward strand.
GCGCGCCGCGCCAAGCGCGAAATGATCGAGGCCAACCTGCGCCTGGTGATTTCGATCGCCAAGAAATACACCAACCGCGGTTTGCAATTCCTCGACCTGATCCAGGAAGGCAACATCGGCCTGATGAAGGCGGTGGACAAGTTCGAATATCGGCGCGGCTACAAGTTCTCGACCTACGCCACCTGGTGGATCCGTCAGGCGATCACCCGTTCCATCGCCGATCAGGCGCGCACCATCCGCATCCCGGTGCACATGATCGAAACCATCAACAAGATGAATCGCATCAGCCGCCAGATTTTGCAGGAAACCGGTCTCGAACCGGATCCGGCAACACTGGCGGAAAAGATGGAAATGCCCGAGGACAAGATTCGCAAGATCATGAAGATTTCCAAGGAGCCGATCTCCATGGAAACTCCGATCGGCGACGACGAAGACTCGCATCTGGGCGATTTCATCGAGGACCAATCGACACTGGCGCCGGCCGAGGCGGCGATGTACAGCAGCCTGCAGTTTGTCACCCAGGAAATCCTCGACAGCCTGACGCCGCGCGAAGCCAAGGTGCTGCGGATGCGCTTCGGCATCGAAATGAACACCGACCACACGCTGGAAGAGGTCGGCAAGCAGTTCGACGTAACGCGCGAGCGGATTCGTCAAATCGAAGCCAAGGCGCTGCGAAAACTGCGCCACCCGTCGCGTTCGGAACGGTTGCGCAGCTTCCTGGACTGATATGCTTTATCCAAGGCGGGGCAACCCGCCTTGCCGGGCCTGTAGCTCAGTTGGTTAGAGCAGAGGACTCATAATCCTTTGGTCCACGGTTCAAGTCCGTGCGGGCCCACCAAAAAACAAGGACTTAGCTAACCCTAAGTCCTTTTCATTTGGCAACTGTCAAGACACTGTCAACCGCTCGTACAAATATCAGTAACCGAAGAAACTCAACCCGTACCGCCTGAGATTAACCAACACCACGCTAGTGTGGTGCTGCACGCTTGCCGGCCCATAAAACGGCGGCTTTTCCCGCCATGCGTCGTTGCGAGCCCTTGCCGTATACCCCATACGGCCGCGGGCTCGCGCCTTGCCTGACGGGAAAA
>JAGUXX010000270.1 GCA_020061585.1 Betaproteobacteria bacterium
CGGCCAGGCGCGGGCCGAACTGTTCGCGCATCCCGCCGAGTATCTTGCATTCCACGCCGGACAACTCCGCCAGCCGCTGACGCTCGGCTTCCAGCCAGGCGCGCGCCGCCTGCGGATGGGTGCGCAATTCTTCCGGCACCGCCAGTTCGCGCCAGCCGGCCTGCGCCAGCAAACCGCGCACCTCGTCCTGGCGGGTGTGCGGTCCGGCGATGACCGCGAAAATCTGGTCGCCGACATGATCGAAGCGCGACACCAGCGTGCCGGTCATCGACAGCGCTTCCGACACCCGTTTCAGACCGTTGGCCGGCAGGCTGCCGATATTGACGCTGAGCAGGCTGTCGCTGTGCAGCAGGCGCGCCAGATCGACATTCAGTCGCTCCAGTTTGGACAGCGTTTCTTCCAGCGCGTCGAGATGTTTGCGCTCGTCCTGGATGCGTTCCTCGCCATCATGGCAGGCGAGACAGGCGGTCCAGACTTCCTTCAGCCAGGTGTTGAGTTCGCGCAGATCGTCCAGTGACGGCGCGGCGGCATCGGCCGGCACCCGCAGCGGCCCGGCATCACCGCACTGTTCGAGCAGTTTGGACAGGCGTGATTCCGCCTCCAGCCAGGCTTCGCGGTATTGTTCGGCGGGCGCGTCGGGCAGCAGTTCCGGCAAGGTCTGGCGCGTCGCCGAGGTCGCGCTGAAACCGCTGGGATTGAACACGCCGAAGCGCGCCAGGGCCAGCGCGGCATCCGGCGCCTCGGAAGCGAGCATCAGCAATTGGATCTTGACCAGCGGTTCGGCGCGGAACATTACATCACCTCCAGCGGCGCCCGTTGCAGGGCCAGACGGATGTCGGCGCCTGCCAGGCCGAGATGGCGTCCGCGCAGCACGGCGCGCACCGCGCGCAGATCGCGCTCGCGCAATATCAGGTAGGCGAACGCGCGGCTGATCGCCGGCGCGCTGGAGCGCAGCAGTTTCAGCGCATGCTCCGCCGCCGCGCGTTCCATGATGGCGAATACGCCGGGAATATCGCTGGCCGACGCCAGACGCGCGCGCCATTCCCGCGGCAGCTCGGCCAACACCGCTTCCAGGCTGCCCAAGGCGGCGAGATTGCGCAGGCGCGCGCCGGTCAGGCTGTAATGCGCCCCGACCAGCAGGAAATACACCTGCGCTGGCGGCAGGTTGTAATTGAACCGGTAACGCAGCAACCAGACCAGATTGATGCGGTCGATCAGATTGCCGAGCAAACCGCGAAATCCCGCGCCGGCGCAGTCTTCCAGCCCCCGCGCGCGTTGCGCCAGGCCTTCATAGTAGGCGCGGTCCAGCGCGGCATCGAGATTGAACGGGTCGTGACTTTGTTCGAAAGCCCGGCGCGCCTGCCGCACGATGCCGGCATATGGCCCGGCCTCCAGCCGGCGCAACAGTTCGCCGACGTCCTCGGCATGCGCCAGTTCCTGGTTGTCCAGCCGACCGAACGAACCCATCGGCGTGAGGCGGGTGAGCAAGGCGGCCGGACGTTCACCGGTCATCTTGCCGCGCAGCAGGGTCTTCAGATTGGTGACCTCGAACCGCGCCGTCCAGTAGATCAGGAATGCGCGCGCGGCGCCGTTCAGCGGGCGGATCAGCACGCGGGTCTCATCCAGGGTCTGGGCGATGATGCGTTGTTCCAGCGACAACGGGTCGTTGGCCTGGCCGGCGTGCTCCGGCGCGTTGAATCCGGCGGCCAACTGCGGCAGGCCATGTTCGGCCAGGGTATCGGCCATCTCGGCATCCGGCACGCGCAACAACGCGTCGAAATCCGCCGCCTGCCAAAGATTGGCGGCATAGAGACTGACACGGGTATTCAGATAGGCGGACATATTCCAGAGGCCATTTGCCCGGCGTTCAAAGCGCCGGATCGAGCAACAACGCCAGCGCGGCGTCGACCGCCTCCTGTTCGTGACGGGACGCCATGTCGCGCAGGTTGCGTTGGCGCTCGTCGTATTTGCGCGAGAGTTCGGCTACCGCCTGATCGGCGCGCCCCTGGGCTTCCTTCAGAAACGGCGCGCGCAGTTCGGCGCGACCGGCCTCGAAGCGCGTTTCGGCTTCATGGACGCTGCTCAGCGCGTCGTCCAGCAAGCGCTGCCGCTCATGGCTGGCCGCTTCGATGATGCCTTGCGCCCTGGCCTCCGCTTCCAACAATCGTTTGAGATGGTCTTCCATGTTTTGAAACCCGCGTGCGTAACCCGTGTTGAGCGACTGAATCGAAATACCGACACCGTCCCGCCGAGGCGGGACGGTGCGCGGATTACTTCACTTTGACCCGCACCAGTTCCTCGCCATCCGGATCGGTCACATGCACGGCGCAAGCCAGGCAGGGGTCGAAGCTGTGGATGGTACGCAGGATTTCCAGCGGCTGTTTCGGATCGTGCATCACGTGATTGTGCTGCAACGCCGCCTCGTAGGCGCCGGGTTGCCCCAGCGTATCGCGCGGGCCGGCGTTCCAGGTGCTGGGTACCACGGCCTGATAGTTGCTGATCTTGCCGTCGTCGATGTTGATCCAGTGCGAAAGGCCGCCACGCGGCGCCTCCAGCAAGCCGACGCCATGCATGTGCCGCGGCCAGGTCGACGGATCCCAGTACTGGTCGTTGAAAGTACGCACGTCGCCGGCCTTGATGTTGGCCATCAACTGATCGAACATGCCTTGCATGCTGTCGGCCAGCACTTTCGATTCCAGCGTGCGCGCGGCGGTGCGTCCCAGCGTCGAGAACAGCGCGGTAACCGGCACATCCAGCGTCTGCAACGTATAGTCGACCAGTTCCTTGGTCTGCCGGTGCGCGCCACATTCGGTGTTGGCGTACATCAGCAATACCCGGGCGAGCGGGCCGACTTCCATGGATTTGCCCTGCCAGCGCGGCGATTTCAGCCACGAATATTTCTGTTCGACGTCGAGATGCTCGTACGGCGGTTTCGGGCCGGTGTAGTTGAGTTCGGTCTCGCCCTTGAACGGGTGCAGACCCTGGTCGTCGCCCTGGCTGTACTTGTACCAGGAGTGATTGATGAATTCCTGGATCTCGTTGTCGGCGTCCAGATCGATCGGATGGATCTTGCTGATGTCCTTGTCCAGGATGACGCCGCGCGGAATCAGATAGGAATCGGTATCCCAGAAGCTCTTCATCGGCATGTCGCCGAACGACAGGAAATTGCCGCCGGTGTCGCCGATGCCGCCCCACTCCTTGTAGAACGAGGCGATGGCCAGGGTGTCCGGCACATAGACTTGATCGACGAAATCGCGCATCTGCTTGATGACGTTCTGCACTGTTTGCAGACCGACCATGTTGACCGCCGTGCCGGATTGCCCGCCCACCTTGTTCTCGGCCGCGGTATGCACCGAAATGGCCGATGGCACGCCGCCGACGACGAAGTTGGGGTGCGGATTCTTGCCACCGAAAATGGCATGCAGTTTCACCACGTCGCGCTGCCAGGCCAGTGCTTCCAGGTAATGCGCCACCGCCATCAGATTGGCTTCCGGCGGCAGTTTGTAGGCCGGGTGACCCCAGTAGGCATTGGCGAAAATACCCAACTGGCCTTGCTCGACGAAGGTCTGCACCTTCTTCTGCACCTCGGCGAAGTAACCCGGCGACGACTTCGGATAGCTGGAAATGCTTTGCGCCAAGGCGGACGTGGCCTTCGGATCGGCTTTCAGCGCCGACACCACATCGACCCAGTCCAGCGCGTGCAGGTGATAGAAGTGCATCACGTGGTCATGCACATACTGCGCGGCGATCATCAGGTTGCGGATCAGTTCGGCATTTTGCGGAATGCTGTAGCTGGGAATCGAGCGATGCAGCGCATCTTCCACCGAACGGACCGAAGCCAGGCCATGCACCAGGGTGCAGACGCCGCAGATGCGCTGGGCGAACGCCCAGGCATCGCGCGGATCGCGACCGCGCAGGATGATCTCGATGCCGCGCACCATGGTGCCGGCGGAATAGGCGCTGGTGATCTTGCCGCTGGCATCCGTTTCCGCCTCGATGCGCAAATGGCCCTCGATGCGGGTGATGGGGTCAACGACGATGCGTTGTGCTGTGCTCATGGTCTGTGTCCTTGGCTTAACTGTTCAGGAAGGCTTCGAGGAGGCGATATTGCACTTCGGCCTCACGGGTGTCCGTGCCGCTCCCATCCGCGACCGTCTGGCAAGTACGTGCCATGCGCGCATGCATGGCGGCATCCCAGGCCGGATTGTCTCCCGCCTCGAAGGGCTTGACGCACGCAACCGCGGCCTTGGAAACGAAGTGCCCGCCCTGCGATGCCCAGTCGCATTCCCGACCGCACTGGGTGTAGCTCTCCACACTCGCGGTCTTGGCCGCCTGATACAAGGCGATCAACTCTACCTCGGTGATATCGGGGCGCTTGGCGGCGCTGACCGCGCCCGCCACCCGCAGGTCCGAACTCAGCGGCAGCACGCTTTCGGTAAATCGCGTGGCCAGCAGACGTTGCTGCGCGGTGCTGAGGCCATTCAATGCCGCCTTGAAATCCTTGTCGTTGTTGATTGCCATGGCTTCAAGCTCCATTTTCCGCAGTCTGATCAGGAATATGTTCGGCGATCATTTCAGTCAGGCCGACCACCGGTATATCCATCTGGTAGTGCTCCAGACCTTCTTCCAGCACGATGCGGCAGTTGGCGCAGGCGGTGACCAGTCGATCCGGTTTGACCGCGTCGAGTTGCGATTTTTTCTTCTTGAACGCTTCCAGACGCAGTTCCTCGCCCTCCTCGATGGCCGACGCGCCGCCGCCGCCGCCGCAACACCAGTTCATGTAGCCGGCATCGGGCATTTCGACGAAGTTCTTCGCCACCATGTTCATCAGGTTGCGTTGCTGCTTGATGACACCGCCGCGCCGCGCCAGCTGGCACGGATCGTGGAAGGTCAGCCTGTCGGTCTCGAAACCTTCGGTCTTCAGCAAACCCTGTTCCTGGAATTCGCCCAGCACTTCGATAATGTGCTGCACCTTGAAGGTGAACGGACGGCCGACCACATTCGCCCCATTCCAGCGCAAAGCGGAGTAGGCGTGGCCGCATTCCGGGCTGATCACGGTCTTCACCTTGAGCTTCTCGGCGCCGTCAACGATGCGCATCACCAGCACCCGGGCCAGGTCGGAGTTGCCAATCTGATAGCCCGCATTGGTGGCTTCGAAAGCAGTCGAACACAGGGTCCAGGTCTTGCCAGCCTGTTTCATGATCTTGGCGATGGCGGCCAGATACTCTGGGAAGTTGATGATTTCCATCGAGGACAGCATGACCATGTATTCGGCGCCCTCGGCATCGAGCGGAATGGGAATGCCGTAGTCTTCTTCGACGTGCTTCATCTGCGCCTTCACGGCGGGCAGTTTGACGCCCATCGGGCTGCCGATGGTGACGGTACGATTGACCGCGCCGATGATGCCTTCCGGCGCGTGGCCCGAAGCCGACATGCCTTCGCGGAATTTCGTCACCATGTAGACGATGTCGTTGCCGACCGGACAAACCGCCGAACACCGGCCGCAAAGCGTGCAGGAGTTGTAGACCAGTTCCTTCCACGCTTCCAGTTCGTCGTCGGTCACCGGTTTGGACAGACCAACCAGCTTGCCGAGTCGTCCGAGCAGCGTGTATTCCTGTTCGTAAAGTCGACGCATCGGTTCCAGCTTGTGGATCGGGGTGTACTTGGGATCGCCGGTTTCGGTGTAGAACAGGCAGGCTTCGGCGCACAGGCCGCAATGCACGCAACTGTTGAAATAACTGGCGATGGGGGCGTCGATGACTTCCTTCAGAACACGGACGCCTTTTTCGAGTGACGCGCTCATACCGCTACTCCTTTATGACCGTTGATCTTGCCCAGATACCAGCGCGAACCGAATACCGTGAAGGCGTGGAACAACTTGGTGAAGGGCAGGAAAATCAGCAACAGTTCGACCGACAGAATATGCAGGGCCAGCATCACGGTATAAGGCAGCAGCAGATGCTGCACCGCCAGCCAGCCGGTCAGCAGCGGCAAGAAGGTCAAAGTCCAGGTGAACCAGTCGCCGAAGGTGCTGAGATAGCGCTTGACCGGCTTGTTGATGCGGTCGGCCAGCACCACCACCATCGCCGCCATGGTCACCACCGTGACCAGATCAATGAACTGGGACGGCAGAGCCGGCCAGGACAAGCCGGTCAGGTTCTTGATCAACAGGATGTGCGGCGCGAACAGGAATACCACGATGGCCAGGCCAATGTGGAAGGTATAGCCGCCGATGTAGCTGACCGGCGACTTCTTCACCATGCCTTGCGGCGGGATCGAGCGACGAAAGATCGTATGCCAGCCTGACGCACCGGGGGTATCGCGGGGGGCGGCCAGATCCGCCTTGCGCCCCAGGGAATAAATCTCGAACAACCGCCACAGCACGCCCAGCACGAAGATGCTTACCGCGATATCGAGCCCGGTGCCGCGCACCCAGGTCAGAAATTGCATGTCGTTCATGATCATTTCTCCAGATCAGCCAAGGTGGTTGTCTCGTGCGCCGACTTGGCGGCGCTCTTCTTGCCGCGGTTGGCGAAACTCAATGCCACGCCGGCCGCCGCGCCGACCACCGCCGCCGCCGCGCCCATCTTCAACGGGTCGGCCGGCATCGACAAGGCCTTGTAGAAACCGCCGCCATCCCAGAAATCCGGCTCCGAGCAACCCAGGCAACCGTGGCCCGACTCGACCGGCCAGGACGTGCCGCCATTCCATTTCACCGTGGCGCAGGCGTTGTGGGTCACCGGCCCCTTGCAGCCGAGTTCGAACAGACACCAGCCGTTGCGCGCGCCCTCGTCATCGAAGGTATGGGCGAACTTGCCCTGGTCATAGAACGGCCGGCGATAACAGCGGTCGTGGATGGTTTCGCCATAGAACGCTTTCGGACGCCCTTTGCTATCCAGTTCCGGCAGGCTGCCGAAGGTCAGGAAGTGGGCCAGCACACCGGTCATCACCACCGGAATCGGCGGACAGCCGGGGATGTTGATGATCGGTTTGTCCTTGATGATGTCGGACACCGAGACCGCGCCGGTGGGGTTCGGATTGGCCTTCGGAATGCCGCCGAAAGCCGCGCAGGAGCCCATCGCGACTATCGCGGCGGCGCCCTGGGCGGCTTCCTTCAAGGCTTCGAGGTTGGATTTCCCGGCGATGCAGGAATAGGCGCCATCCAGCCCCAACGGAATCGAGCCGTCGATGACCAACAGATACTTGCCGGCGTTTTCCCGCATCGCCGTGTGCAGGGCTTCCTCGGCCTGATGCCCGGCCGCCGCCATCAGGGTTTCCTGATAATCGAGCGAGATGGCGTCGAAGATCAGGCCCTCGATCGAGGGTGAATGCGAACGCGTGATGGATTCGGTACAGCCGGTGCATTCCTGGAACGGCAACCAGATCACCGACGGTCGTCTGGCGGCGGCGGGGGCCGCCGCCATGGCTTCCGCCATCGCCCGGCCGGCGGCCGGCGGCAGCGCCATCATCGACGCCAGGGTGGCGCAATACTTCATGAAAGTGCGACGGGTGACGCCTTGCCGCGCGAGGGTATCGATCAATGGACCTTGCATGATGCTTCGCCTCCTGGCTCAGAACACAACAGTTCACAACAGCGAGAATTCGATCCGTTTCAGCTTAGATCAGAAATCAGCAATTCAAGATGTTCCAATCCGATTCTTACGTCATCCGGATGCGCTTTCAGCAACTCCGGGACGAACGTCACCTCGATGAACTCCGACGCCACGGCGCCGTTTTCATTGTGATGCGTCACCCACCAGACGCCGGGACACACCGTTTCAGTCAACGTCGATTCCCCTTCCGCTTCCAGCGTCGCCGCCACCTGCCCGCGCCCCAGCGTCTCGCGCAGCCAGTCCAGATCGGCCGGGGTCAACGGTAGCGCGCGCAGATCGATGGCCGACGCTTCGCCGGAGTCCAGCAACCGCCCCGTCAGTTGCGCAATCTCGCGCAACAGTACCGGCGCGTTACCGGACAAGCCCCTATCGGCGGCGGCGGAATTTTCTGAAGGGTTGATGACAACGATGGGGATGGCGTCAAGCGGCATGGTTCCAGTCCTTGAGCAATTCGAGGATCGCGGCGCAAACCGGCGCAATCGCGGCGGCAACCGCCGGCGTGGCCTGCTCGCCCCAATCGACGATAGCCGGCTGAATGCCGATCATGGCGCGTTGCTCCGGCCAATGACCGGCAAGGATGGCAATGGCGCGCAGGTCGGTCAGGCCGACCTCATGTACCGTTGATTTGCGATTGCCCATCAAAAAGGCATCCATCGCCTCACCCTGAAACAGCTTCCATTCGCCTGGGGCGGCCTGGATATTGGCCGCATCGACGACGATCAACGCATCGGCTTCTTCGATTGGTCCGGCCAGGGTGAACGACAGCGTGCCGCCATCGAGCAGAGTGATATCGGATGCGTAGGACAGATCGGCCAAGTCCGGCGCCAATGCATTCAACACATGGATGCCGACACCTTCGTCAGTCAAAAGAGTGTTACCTATGCCCAATATCAGGGTTCGCATGATGGATCCATGTTAGTTCGCACCTGCAGCAAAAACAACTGAGCAAAACAGTCAAGATACTGATTTATTACGGTTTTTTTCGACAATCCAGACTATGTCGTCTGAATTCAATCACTTATACTGACCTTTGAACCATTAAAGATTATTGACCCCATGTGCCTCGCCTTCCCCATGTGCATCACCAGCATCGACGGACTCAAGGCGCGTTGCGAAGCGCGTGGCGAATATCGTGATGTTTCGCTGTTCATGTTGCAGGACGACCCGCCGGCAATCGGCGATTTCGTCATGGTCAGCACCGCTCAGGCGGTGCGTCGGGTCAGCCCGGAAGAAGCCGCCTTGTCCTGGGAATTGTGGGACCTGATTCTGGCGGAAACCCCCAACGTCTGATTGGCGGCGCTGCCCGGCACCCGGCCGGCAATGCATCAATTGGCGCGCAAATCGTCCTGCTGCGCTTCCGGATCGAACTCGGCGCGCACCGAATCGAGGGCGTCCTTGAGCGTTTCCTCGCTCAGCGCATTGAGGCTTTCCGCCAATACCTCGGCGGCATCGATGGTGTCCTGATCATCGGGCAGGTTATCGGAATCCAGATTCGCCACCAGCACCGCGGCGGCGCCGGTCACCTGCAACAACTTCTGGCGTTCGCTCATCAACAACTCGACTTCCTCGCGCAGCAGACGGACTTCCTGGTCATTCAAAGCATGTATGGTCATGTAGGGGACTCCCACGGTGGCGTGCATTGCATGATACTCCGGGCTGACCCGTTTCCGTTTCGAACTTGGAGCTCGTTGATTTGCTGCGTCCCGTACAGCTTGATCCCGCATTGATCGGCCAGCCGTTGCCGTACGACCTGTACAGCGAATCAGGCGTGTTGCTGGCCGGCGCCGGCCTGTGTCTGGCGGATGCGGCGCACTATCAGAAGCTGGCCGCGCGGTCGCTGTATCGGCGAGCGGCTTCCGGGAACGACTCGGTCCAGCCCTTGCCGCGATTGCGCGAGATCGCCGCGCATACGACGAATCTGGTCACCGGTCCGCAAGCCAGACTCTCGGAAGCGGAGTTGCGCCTGCTGGCGCGGGCCTTTATCGCCTTGTTCCGCATTGATCCGGATGCCTGTCTCGGTTATCCGCGGCTTGCGCCGGTCGCGCCGCCTGGCCTGAATCATGATCTGCACGCGCTGTTCATATCGATCCTGCTGGCCGACCAACTTGAATTCACCGAACAGCGCATCGAAAGCCTGGCCGCCGCCGCGCTGACCATGAACATCGCCGACATGAGCCTGCATGAACGATCGTTGAACGGTGGTTTGTCCAGCTCCGATCAGGTCGCGATGCGCGCGCATCCCGGCCACGCCGCGAACATTCTGGAAGGCTGCGGCGTAACCGACTCGGAATGGCTGGACAGCGTGCGCCAGCATCACGAAAACCTGAATGGCGGCGGCTATCCCGACAAGTTGTCCGGCGCGCAAATCGGTCTCGCCGCGCGCGTTCTGCATGTCGCGGATGTCTACTGCGACAAGCTTGCCGGTCGTCACTATCGCCCGCCCAAAACGCTGCGTCTGGCCTTCAAGGAATGGTTCGGCGGGGAGCGCGCGCATCTGGACACGCAAATCGTCAACCTGCTGTTACGCCGCGTCGGCCTGTATCCGCCGGGTACGCTGGTGCGCCTGGCGAATCGCGAAACCGCCTGCATCACCCGCCTGGGACGCAACGGCCAGGTCCACTTCGCCACAAGTTTCCTCGACGCGCGCGGCAGAGCGCTGGATCCCCCCCGCGAACGCAATCTCGAAACCCGCGCCTATGCGCTGCGCAATCACCTCAGCCCGGACCCAGCCTGGCCCGCCATCGCCTGGCCGCTGCTCTGGGGTTACTAAGGCTCGGATGTTTCATAAATTCGCGCGCCCTCGCGGGTCCCTTGTCCGCACTGGAAAGTTTCGCTCAGTCGGGCGTATGAATAACTACGCCGCTCCTTCGCGAAATTCCCATTGCAAACAAGGGCCTGTGCGATCATCACGCGAATTTATGAAACATCCGAGCCAGGACCGCTAATGTCACTTACGCCTTACGTATTCGATGCCACGCGCGACAACTTCGACGCGCTGATCCTCGGCAATTCCCAACGCGGCCTGGTGCTGGCGCATTTCTGGTCGCCCAAGGCCGGTCCCTGCATGCTGCTGATGCCGCGTCTGGTCAAGCTGGCCGCCGACTACGCCGGTCGCTTTCTGCTGGTGATGGTCAATACCGAGGAACTCGGTCAGCGCGCGCGCGGACTCGGCGTGACCAGCGTGCCGACGGTGAAGTTCTTTCTCCGCGGCGCGGCCGTGCACACCATCCACGGCGCCGAAAGCGACGCCACATTTCACGCCGCGCTGGGGCGGTTTCTCGCCAGCGACCAGGATCGGCTGCGGATCAACGCCCTGCGTCTGCATCAGGACGGCGACAGCGAGGCGGCCATCGCCGTGCTGGCGCGCATCGCGGTGGACAACCCGGGCGATCTGGCGGTCGCCGCCGATCTGGCGAAATTGCTGACCCTGGCCGGACGGCCGGGCGAGGCGCTGGACCTGCTCGCCGCGTTGCCGGCGCCGGCGCGCGCGCAGGACAACATCGCCGGACTGCTGGCGCATCTGGAGTTGATCGAAGCGGCGAATCAGGACCCCGACACCGATGCCGATACCCCGGAAGCGCGGCTGACTCGCGCGGCCCGGGCGCTGTTCGACGACCAGCCGGAACAGGCTTTGCTGGAATTGCTGGAAATCGCCCGGCTGGCGCCGACCTTTCGCGACGACATCGGCCGTCGCGCCATGCTGGCGCTGTTCGGCATGCTCGGCGGCGAACACCCGTTGACCCGGCAATACCGCGCCCGTCTGGCCGAACTGTCGGTCTGATGCCCGACACCTGGCACAAGGAATATGCCGGCCTGCCGGCGTTCGCCCATCTGCGCCCCTGGCTGGATCGCTTGTCGAATGGCGATTGGCCGGAACTGGCGACGCTGAACGGCTTTGCCGCGCGCCAGGATCTGCGCAACGCCGGCGGCTTGCCGCTGCGCTTCGCGCCGCAAACCGCAGCCCGCGGACAACTTGAATACGAACTCGGCATTCATGCCAGCGGCAACGTGCCCAGCCGTGAACGCAACTGGCACGATCTGTTCAACGCGCTGACCTGGCTGACCTTTCCGGCAACCAAGGCGGCCTTGAACGCGACGCATCAAACCGCCTTGCTGCCCGGCCGCAACCGCCTGCCGGCCTCGGACGCGGCCACCCTGTTCGACGAGAGCGGGCTGCTGTTGATCGGCGAGGATGAGCGCCTGATCGAACTGCTGGCGGCGCGCCGCTGGCGCCAGGCGCTGGTCGATCATCGAGCGCTGTGGACGCAAGTCGGCGCCTATGTCATCGGCCACGCGGTGTTGGAGAAGTTGGTGCGGCCGTGGCCCGGCATCACCGCCAAATGTCTGTTCCTGAAACTGCCGCCGGACAGCCCGCTGGAGCGCGTCGATGCGGCGCTGGCACTACACTGGCAAGCCGCCGCCATTGAATCGCCCGGCCAGTTGTTGCCGCTGCCGGTGCTGGGCATCCCCGGCTGGTGGCCGGCCAATCGGGACGACCGGTTCTACGACGACGCGCGCTACTTCAGACCGCCGCGCTGATCAGTTGTAGCCCGGATGCAGCGGAATCCGGGATTCGCACCACGAAATTCCCCGGATTCCGCTGCGCTGCATCCGGGCTACGTCTATCGATCAGTCATGCACCGTGACCGGCGGCGTGTTGCAGGCTTCGCCCGGCTCGACGGGAACATCCAGAACATCGAAACGCAGTTCCGCCAGATCGATCAGGATGTAACTCGGTCGGGCGCCGACACCGCCCACCGTCCCTGGATTGAGCAGATGGGTGATACCACCGCGCACCGTGTCCACCCGCAACACGCTGGCTTTGTGGTCGTGGCCGCAGCAAACCAGATCGTAGTCGCCGGTCAGCGCCAGCGCGGCGGCGTAATGCGGATAATGCACCAGAAAGATGCTCCGTCCGCCGAGATGCAGCGCGGCATCCTGGCCGTGGTAACGAACGATGCTGTCCGGCTCGTGCGACAGTTTGGCCATGGCGTACAGATCGCCGGTGTTGTTGCCGTGTATGACATGCACCGGTAGCTCGAACTTTTTCAGCACCCGCAACGTGGTCGGCGCCACCACATCGCCGCAATGCAGCACCGCCTCCGCGCCGCGCGCCTTGGCATCCTGCACCGCGTGTTCGAGCAGACGCCGGTTATCGTGGCTGTCTGACAACAGGCAGATTTTCACCGCGCGATCAGAACAACGGTTTTTCCGGCGCCGCCTGATAGCGCGCCACACCGGCCAGGATTTCCGCGCGCGCGCCGTCGACGCCGACCCAGCCTTCGACCTTGACCCATTTGCCCGGCTCCAGATCCTTGTAATGCTCGAAGAAGTGCGAAATCTGTTTCAGCAGCAACTGCGGCAGATCGTCCGGCGATTTGACATGCGAATACAAGCTGGTCAATTTATCGACCGGCACCGCGATGACTTTCGCGTCGACGCCGGCTTCATCGGTCATTTGCAGCATGCCCACCGGACGACAACGCACCACCACGCCGGTAATCAGCGGGATCGGCGTGACTACCAGCACATCGACCGGATCACCGTCTTCCGACAGGGTATGCGGCACATATCCGTAGTTGCACGGATAGTGCATGGCGGTGGACATGAAACGGTCGACGAACATCGCGCCGGTGTCTTTGTCCAGCTCGTACTTGATCGGCTCGCCATGGGCGGGAATTTCGATGATGACATTGATGTCATCCGGCACATTACGACCAGTCGGGACGTGATCGAGGATCATGAAAGGGTCCTTGTTAACAAATGATGCAATGCGTCATTATATCCGAGCGCTCTGTTACACTTTTTTCCAATTGCGCATTCCGAGTCCATGCCATGTCCGAACCGTCATCCGGAGAAGTGGTCATTCGCGGCATCACCAGCCAGGGCCGGCCATTTCGGCCGAGCGACTGGGCCGACCGCCTGGCCAGCGTGTTGTCGCACGTCGGCCACGACAACCGGCTGCGTTATTCCACCCAGCTTTGTCCGGTAACGCGCGACGGCGTGCGCTGCGTCATCGTCCAGAGAATTCTGGAAACGGAAGATCCGCGGGTGTTCAAATTTCTGCTTGATTTCGCGCGCGACAACGATCTTGAGGTATTGGCCGGACGCCAGACCGAACGTCCGTTCACCTGCCCGCTGCCGACACCGCGCTAAGCGCCGATCACAAAACGAAACCGCCCGGCATGCCGGGCGGTTTCGTTTGTAACGCGGACAATCAGGCCATGGCCTTGATCGCGCCGGACAGCCGGCTCTTGTGACGCGCCGCCTTGTTCTTGTGCACGATGTTCTTGTCGGCCAAGCTGTCGATCACGCGCATGTTTTCATTCAACAGCGCCTGAGCGGCGGTCTTGTCGCCGGCTTCGATCGCCTTGCGGACTTTCTTGACAGCAGTCCGGTAAGCCGAACGCTGTGCCATGTTATGCAACCGCAGGACGGCGGACTGACGGGCACGTTTCTTTGCCTGGGCACTGTTAGCCATACAGGAACTCCTTATTGATCTGGATGCAACTGGAAAACGTGGCATCATACTGATTCAGTTTGCCCGAAGCAAGCAAACCTTGATTCAAAGCTATCCGCCCGTCTAGTCATTCGTTACCATCCCGCGACTTTTCCCTGCCGCATCACGACTCAATGAACCTGCTCAAAGCCCTGGCCACCGTCAGTTCGATGACCCTGCTGTCACGCATCCTGGGCTTTGCGCGCGACGCGATCGTCGCCCGCGCGTTCGGCGCCGGGGCGATGACCGACGCCTTCTTCGTCGCCTTCAAGCTGCCCAATCTGCTGCGCCGACTGTTCGCGGAAGGCGCGTTTTCCCAGGCGTTCGTGCCGATACTGGCCGAGTACAAGAACCGTCGCGGCGAGGTGGAAACGCAACTGCTGATCAGCCGGGTCGCCAGCCTGCTGTTCGTCGCGGTGGCTTGCGTGTCGCTGCTGGGCATCATCGCCGCGCCGCTGATCGTGCTGGTCTCGGCGCCGGGATTCCGCGACGACCTGGAGAAGTTCGAGCTGACAGTGGAACTGACCCGCATCGTGTTTCCCTACATTCTGTTCATGTCGCTGGTCGCCTTTGCCGGCGGCGTCCTCAACACCTTCAGTCGCTTCATGGTGCCGGCATTCACGCCGGTATTGCTCAACGTGGCGATGATCCTGGGGGCGTTGTTCGCCGCGCCGTGGTTCGATCCGCCGGTGCTGGCGCTGGCCTGGGGCGCCTTTCTCGGCGGCGTGTTGCAGGTCGGTTTGCAGATTCCCGCGCTCAAGCGGCTCGGCTATCTGCCGCGCTGGGACTGGGCGCCGCGCGACGAGGGGGTGCGGCGCATCCTGTATCTGATGGGGCCGGCGGCGTTCGGCGTGTCGATCTCGCAAATCTCGCTGTTGATCAACACCATCTTCGCCTCCTTCCTGGTCACCGGCAGCGTGTCCTGGCTGTATTACGCCGATCGGCTGATGGAATTTCCCACCGGCATGCTGGGGGTGGCGCTGGGCACCATCCTGTTGCCGTCGCTGGCCAAACACTACTCCGACAACGACCCGTCGGAATATTCCCGCCTGCTCGACTGGGGCTTGCGCATGACGCTGATGCTGGCCGCGCCGGCGGCGGTCGGACTGGGCATGCTGGCCGGACCGATGATCGCCACGCTGTTCCTGTATGGCGAATTCAGCCCGCACGATCTGGAAATGACGCGTCTGGCGCTGGTGGCCTACAGCATCGGCCTGATCGGGCTGATCATGGTCAAGGTGCTTGCCCCCGGTTTCTACGCCCGGCAGAACATCAAGACGCCGGTCAAGATCGCCGTCGTCACGCTGGTCGCCACGCAGGCGATGAATCTGCTGTTCATCGGCCCGCTGCAACACACCGGGCTGGCGCTGTCGATCGGCCTGGGCGCCTGCCTCAACGCCGGCATACTGTTCTACAAACTGCGCTCGCTGGGCATTTTCCAGCCGCAAACCGGCTGGTTGGCGTTCCTGCTCAAGCTGGGCGCCGCGTTGTGCGTCATGGGCGTGTCGCTTTGGTTCGGCATGGGCCAGCAAAGCCAGTGGATCGCTTACGACTTCGCCGAACGCATCTTGCGCCTGTCCGCCCTGGTGATCGGTGGCGCCGGCGTCTACTTCGCGATTCTCTGGCTGTTGGGCTTCCGCCCGAACCAGTTCAAACGCCGCGCCGCCTGAGTCGTCCCCCACCCCGCCGCACTGCAAGCCTTGAACAACCCCGGGGCCGTCACGGCCAGCGGCGGCAATCGATAAAATCGCGCCAATCGCATGAATCGCTTGACTGCGGACAGCTGAATACTTATGTTGACCTTGGTGTCTTTAATTCATTCATCCCGAACCGCAAAGGGAAATCGTCATGCCAAGCGCAGCACCCGGCAAACCCTATCTCACCCCGAATCAAACCGCCGCCCTGCTGATGGTGGCGCCAGCCACGTTGCGCGTATGGGCCGACAAGGGGCTGTTGAAAGCGCATACCACGGCGGGCGGGCATCGTCGTTTCATGCGCGAGGACATCGAACGGTTTCGCCTTGAACGCCAGCAGAATGGCGGCGAACCGCGTGAGGCGGGGCAGCGGATTCTGATTGTCGATGACGAAACCGCGATTACCCGCTACCTGTCGGCGCTGCTCGAAGGTTGCGACGGCGCCCGCACCGCGATCGCCAATGACGGGTTCACGGCCGGCCATCTGGTGCACGCGTTCCGCCCGGATGTCGTGCTGCTGGACTTGATGATGCCCGGACTGGATGGCTTTCAGGTCTGCCGCCAGATCAAGTCCGACGCCGCGACGCGCCACATCCGGGTGATCGCGATGACCGGCTTCCCGACCCCGGAAAACCACCAGCGGATCATCGCCGCCGGCGCCCTGCACTGTCTGGACAAGCCGCTGGAAGAAGCCAGCCTGCTTGGCCTGCTGGACCTGAGCGAACGCGGGCAATCCGCATGAATCTGTCGCCCGGCCATGAATCCCTGCCCTATAAAGTGCTGGTTGTCGACGACGACGCCGCGCAGCGGCGTCTGGCGCAAGCCACGCTGGGCACGCCGAAATATCAGGTCGCCGAAGCCGCCGATGGCCGCCAGGCGATCGAACGCCTGCACGGCGAGGATTTCGACGCGATACTGCTGGACAAGCGCATGCCGGTCATGGACGGCCATGCCGTGTTGCATCACATCCGCGTCGACATGGACGAGGCGATGCTGCCGGTGATCATGCTCACCGCCCACGGCGACAGCAGCGACGACATCGCCAACGCCTTCGGCCTGGGCGCCACCGATTTCATCCGCAAACCCTACGACCCCATGGAACTGGTTGCGCGGGTGGATGCCGCGGTGGCCCACAAACGCCTCACCGACCAACTGGAAGACGCCGAATCGATCCTGTTCGCGCAGGCGCGCATGGCCGAGGCGCGCGACCACTACACCGGCGACCATGTGGCGCGAGTGGCGCGCAATGCGCTGGTATTCGGACGCGCGCTGGGGCTGCCGGCGGATGATCTGCTGGTGCTGCGGCGCGGCGCGGTGCTGCACGACATCGGCAAACTGGGCATACCCGACGCGGTGCTGCTCAAACCCGGCAAGCTGTCCGATCAGGAATGGGCGGTGATGCAGAACCATACCGTGATCGGCGAGCGGCTGGTCAGCGGCATGCGGCGCATGCGCCCGGCCGCCGAAATCATCCGTTCGCACCACGAACGTTGGGATGGCAGCGGCTATCCGGACGGCTTGCGCGGCGAAGCGATTCCGTTGCTGGCGCGCGTTTTCCAACTGGTCGATATCCACGACGCCCTCGCCTTCGACCGCCCCTACAAGCCCGCGCTGCCGCCGGCCGAGATCGCCCGCATCCTGGAACACGAGGCGGCGCGCGGCTGGCGCGATCCGCAACTCACCGAAGTGTTCCTGGAACTGTTGCGCGAACGGCCGAGAGACCTGCATCCGCGCACGGTGGAAATGCAGGATCTCGGGCAATCGCTGTTCGACGACATCACCCGTACCGGGGCGCTGGCCTGGCGCAGTCAGGCGGTTCGCCAGCCATGACGCCATCGCCGAGCCGCCTGCGCAGGCATCTGATGCTGCTGATGCTGGCGGCGGCGTTGCCGTCCGGCCTGGCGCTGCTGCTGCTCGGCATCCGCCAGCCGGGCGAAGCCCTTGCCGTGTTGCCGTTCACCGCGCTGGCGACCGCGCTGGTTCTGGGCCTGGGCTGGCGCATCGTATCGAATCTCAGCGCGGCGCTGCAACCGGTGATATCCACGGTGCAACGGGTTGCCGTCGGCGATCTGACGGCGCGCGCGCAAGCGGAACGACCGCGCCGTGACGAAATCAGCAAACTGGCGTTCGAGGTGGATCGCATGGCCGAAGCCCTGGCGCGGCGCGATCTGGCGCTGACCGAAGCGCGCGACCGGGCTCAGGCCTATCTCGACGTGGTCGGGGTGATGGTGCTGGCATTCAACACCAAGGGCAACATTGTGCTGGCCAACCGCAAGGCCTGCGAAACCCTGGGCTGCGCGCAGCATTGCCTGGGCGGCAACTGGTTCGACAAATGGATACCGGCGGACGAAAGAGAACAGGCCAAAATCCAGTTCACCCGCCATCTCGCGGCGACCGACCCCGACGCCTTGCACGAGAGCGGCGTAATCACCGCCGGCGGCCGCAGACTGCTGGTTGCCTGGCATGTATCACCGCTGACCGACAAGCACGGCCAGTGCATCGGTTTGCTGTGCGCCGGCCACGACATCACCGAGATGCGACGCATCCAGCAAGACCTGCAGGACAGCCACAACCGCTTCCAGACCCTGGTGGAAAACATTCCGGGCGTGGTGTTTCGTTGCGCCATAGCCTACCCCTGGCGGATGGCTTACATCAGCCGGGCGGTCGAACAGATCAGCGGCATCGCGGCGGAACGCTTCATCGACGGCAGCGTCCACTACGGCGAACTGATCCATCCCGACGACCGCGCCGCCGTGGAACGCAGTGTGTCCGACAGCATCGAGCGGCGCCAAGCCTATTCCTGCGGCTACCGGATGCGCCGCGCCGGCGGGGTTTGGGGCTGGATGCACGAACAGGGCCAGGTGGTCCGCGACGACGCGGGACGGCCGATCTGGCTGGATGGCGTCATCGTCGACATCACCGAGACCAAAGTGCTGCAGGAAGAGCAGCAACGCCTGCAAGCGCAGTTGCAGCAGGCGCAGAAAATGGAAGCCTTGGGCCAACTGACCGGCGGCATCGCGCATGACTTCAACAACATTCTGGCCGCCGTGCTGGGCTTCGCCAAACTCGCGCTGCGTCGGCATGTAGCGGACCCGAACAGCGAATTGGCCGAATATCTGCGCGAAGTGGTCGCCGCCGGCGAACGCGCCCGCGACCTGGTGGCGCGCATGCTGGCGTTCA